>NZ_JBHWBS010000102.1:1800-22502 GCF_042735655.1 Streptomyces sp. NPDC059567
GGGCGGCGGAGCCCGACACCCCCCGGGCGCTCGCGCCCCGCCCCCCCCCCCCCCCGGCCGCCCCCCCCCCCCGCGCCCCCCCCCCCGCCCCCCCCCCCCGGACGGCCGCGGGAGCGGGGGCGTACGCGGCGTCGCCGCCCGTCAGAAGGGTGGCCAGGATCTCCGCCTGCGCCAGGGCGCCGGCGAGGTCCGGGGCGCCCTCGACGTCCCGGGATTCCGTGCATGCGCCGATCGCCCGGATCGAGGGGTCGCTCGTGCGCAGCCGTTCGTCGACGACGACACCGCGCCGGACCGTCAGACCGGCCCGCGCGGCCAGCGTGGTCTCCGGAGCGGTGCCGGTGCACCGCAGGACGGTGTCCGCGCCGAGCGTGTCGTCCGCCGGGACGTACGCGCCCAGCCGCAGCTCGATCCCCCACGACTCGAGGCGCGCGGCGACCAGCTGGCCGGAGATCTCGTCCAGGTGGTGGTGCATCGGATACGGGCCGGGGTGGGCCAGGACCACGCGGTGGCCGCGCCTGCGCAGCGCCGTCGCCGTCTCCACGCCCAGGACGCCTCCGCCCACCACGGCCACCTTGCCGCGCACCGGGCGGGCGCAGTCGGCGAGGGTGTGCACATCGCCGGCCGGCCGCGCGCCGGTCGCCAGGACCAGCGTGTCGTAGCCGAGGCGCGTCCCGTCGGCGCACCGCACGGTCCGCCGCTCCCGGTCGATCGCGAGGGCCCGCAGACCCGTCCGTACCCGCACCCCCGACGGTGGCGGCGGGAGCGTCAGCGCGCCCGGCGGCAGGCTGCCGGCCAGGACCGAACCGAGCAGGGTGCGCTGGTACGCGGGGTGTGGCTCGTCGCCCAGGACGGTGACCGGGCCCTCGTGTCCCAGGGCCGCGAGGCGGGCGGTGAGCCGGTGCGCGGCGAGGCCGTTGCCGACGACCAGGATCCGCCCGTTCACGCGGTCACCGCAGCCTGCGCGGCGCCGTCCGCGCTCACCGGAGTCCGCACCGGTTCGACCCGTACCGCGCTCACCTTGAACTCCGGCATCCCGCTCCGCGGGTCGAGCGCCCCGCCGGTGAGCAGGTTCGCCCGCCCGTCGCCCGGGAAGTGGAACGGCAGGAACACCGTGTCCGTCCGCAGGCTCTCCACCAGACGCACCCGCGCCACCACCGAGCCCCGCGCCGACACCACCCGGGCGAGCGCGCCCGCCTCCACGCCCGCCCGCCGGGCCGCGTCGGGGTGGATCTCCACGTACGGATCGGGCTCGGCCTCGTTGAGGCGCCGTACCCGCCGGGTCTGCGCCCCCGACTGGTAGTGGGCCAGAACCCTGCCGGTCGTCGCGTACAACGGCAGTTCGGAGTCGGGCAGTTCGGCGGAGTCGCGGTGCTCGACCGGCAGGAAGCGGGCCCGCCCGTCAGGATGCGCGAAACCGTCCAGGAAGAGTCGGGGCGTGCCCGGATGCGCGGGCCCCGACGGCACCGCGGGGCACGGCCAGTGCAGCGCCTCGCCCGCGTCGAGCCGTTCGTAGCTCACCCCGGAGTAGTCCGCCCGGCCGCCCTCCGTCGCGCGCCGCAGCTCCTCGAAGACCTCCCGCGGCCGGGCCGGATACCGCTCGGCCGGCTCCCCGAGCCGTACCGCGAGCCCGCGCAGCAGCTCCAGGTCGCTCCGCACCCCCGGCGGAGGATCGAGCAGCGCCCGCCGGCGCAGCACCCGCCCCTCCAGATTGGTCAACGTGCCCTCCTCCTCGGCCCATTGGGTCACCGGCAGGACGACGTCCGCCATCCGCGCGGTCTCGGATGGGACGAAGTCCGCCACCACCAGCAGGTCGAGCGCGGCGAGCCGTTCGGTGACGTGCCCGGCATGCGGGGCGGAGACCACCGGGTTCGAGCCGAACACGAGCAGGGCGCGCGGACCGTGGGACGTCCCCAGCGAGTCGAGGAGTTCGTACGCGCCGGGTCCCGGCCCCGGAAGGGAGGCGGCGTCCACGCCCCACACCCCGGCCACGTGCTCACGCGCCGCCGGGTCCGTGATCATCCGGTAGCCGGGCAGCTGGTCCGCCTTCTGGCCCAGTTCCCGCCCGCCCTGTCCGTTGCCCTGGCCGGTCAGACAGCCGTAGCCGCTGCCCTCCCGGCCCGGGAGCCCCAGCGCGAGCGCCAGATTGACGAAGGCGGAGACCGTGTCGGCGCCCTTGCTGTGCTGTTCGGCGCCCCGCCCCGTCAGGACGTAGGCCCGTCGGGCGTCGGCGAGCAGCCGCACCGCCTCCCGCTGGTCCGCGACCGGCACCCCGGTCACCCGCTCGGTCCGCTCCGGCGTCCAGGGCAGCGCCCGCTGCCAGGCCGCCTCGAAGCCGTTCGTCCGCTCCCGGACGAAAGCGTGGTCGAGCCGTCCGTCGAGCACCGCCAGCTGCAACAGACCGAGTGCCAGGGCGAGATCGGTGCCGGGGGTCGGCCGCAGGTGCAGTGCGGCCCGCTCGGCGGTCGGGGTGCGGCGCGGGTCGAGGACGATCAGCGCGGCCCGGTCCAGATGGCGCATCAGCGGCGGCATCGTCTCGGCCGGATTCGCCCCCGCGAGCAGCACCACGTCGGCGCGCCCGAGATCGGTGACCGGGAACGGCAGGCCCCGGTCGACGCCGAAGGCGGCGTTGGAGGCGGCGGCGGCCGAGGACATGCAGAAGCGGCCGTTGTAGTCGATCCGGCTGGTGCGCAGCGCGAGCCGGGCGAACTTGCCCAGCAGATACGCCTTCTCGTTGGTGAGCCCGCCGCCGCCGAAGACGCCGACAGCGTCCGGGCCGTGCTCCTTCCGGATCGCCCGCAGCCGCCCCGCGACCAGGTCGAGGGCGGCGTCCCAGCCGGCCGGGACGAGCCGTCCGTCCCCGCCGCGCACCAGCGGCTCCCGCAGCCGGTCGGCCACGGTGAGCACGTCCGGCGCGGTCCAGCCCTTCTGGCACAGACCGCCCTGGTTGACCGGGAAGGCCGACGGGGCGACGGACACCTCGCCGAGGGCGCGGCTGAGCTTCGTACCGCACTGCAACGCGCAGTACGGGCAGTGCGTATGGACGGTACGGGAGCCGGGGCCGCGGTCAGACACGGGTGACTCCACGGCGTACGGGCGGGGCCTCCAGTGGCCGGCGGGCGCGGGCGACGGGGCGCAGATAGACCGCCCAGGTGACCGCCACGCACAGTGCGTAGAAGCCGAGGAAGGCGAGGAACGCGGGGGCGCCGCTGCCGCTCTCGGAGCCGTACGCCGCGCGGAAGGCCAGGTTCACCGCGACGCCGCCGAGCGCGCCGACGGCGCCCGCGATCCCGATCACGGCCCCGGAGAGGCGCCGGGCGCGGGCGAACGCCGCCGTGGCGTCCGCGCCGTCGGTGACCTCACGGCCGGCCTGCTCGGCGAAGACGGCCGGGATCATCTTGTACGTGGAGCCGTTGCCGATCCCCGTGAGCACGAACAGGACGGTGAAGCCGCCGACGAACAGCCCGAACGACCCCTGCGCGGAGGCGAGGAGCAGTCCGCCGGTCCCGGCCGCCATCGCCACGAACGTCCACGCGGTCACCAGGGCCCCGCCCCAGCGGTCCGCGAGCCGTCCGCCGAAGGGGCGCGCGAACGAACCGAGCAGCGGGCCGAGGAAGGTGTACGACGCCGCTTCCAGCGGGCTGGAGCCGAACTGGGTCTGCAGGACCAGGCCGAAGGCGAAGCCGTACCCGATGAACGAGCCGAACGTGCCGATGTAGAGCAGCGAGATCCACCATGTGTGCGGGGTGCGCAGGGCGTCGCGCTGGGAGCCCTTTTCGCTCCGCACCGGCGCCAGGTTGTCCATCCGCAGGGCGGCGAGGAGCGTGACGGCGACGATCAGCGGGAGGTAGAACGCGGCGACGTAGGCGGGGTGGGTGTCGCCCACGGTGGCGATGACGAGCAGACCCAGGAGCTGGACGACGGCGACCCCGAGGTTGCCGCCGCCCGCGTTGAGCCCGAGGGCCCAGCCCTGGTGGCGCTGCGGGAAGAAGGCGGTGATGTTCGTCATCGAGGACGCGAAGTTGCCGCCGCCGACGCCGCCGAGCGCGCCGATGACGAGGAACACCCACAGGGGCGTGCCGGGCCGCTGCACGAAGTACGCGGCGGCGGAGGCGGGGACGAGCAGGACGGCGGTCGCGAACACGGTCCAGTTGCGGCCGCCGAAGCGGGTGACGGCATGGCTGTACGGGAGCCTCAGCACCGCGCCGACGAGGGTGGGGGTGACGACGAGGAGGAACTTCTCGCCGGGCGTGAACGGCAGCCCGATGCGCGGCGACATGAAGAGGACGAGGACCGACCACATGCTCCAGACGGAGAAGCCGATGTGCTCGGAGGCGACGGAGAGCACGAGATTCCGCCGCGCGATCCGCTTCCCCCGGGCCTCCCAGAACCGGACGTCCTCGGGGTCCCAGTCGTCGATCCACCGGGAACGGGGGCCGGGGCGGGCCGGGGCCGGGGACGGTCGCTCCGGCCGCGCCGGGGGTGCGGACTCGGGCCCCGGCCCGGACCCGAGCCCGGGCCGGGGGCCGGTGGTGCTCACGACGCGCCCTTCAGCGCCCGGTCCACCAGGGGGCCCGCCGCGCCCGTGTAGGCGGCCGGGTCGCAGAGCGCGTCGACCTCGGCCCGGTCCATGACGCCGGCGAGTTCCGGGGAGTCCGCGAGGACCTCGGGCAGCGGGCGGCCGTCCCGGTCCGCCGTCACCGACGCCCAGGTGAGCAGCTCCTTCGCGGCGGCCTTCCCGAGGCGGGGAGCGAGCACGGCCGCGATCCGCTCGGAGACGATCTGGCTGCCGGTGAGCGCGACGTTCTCCCGCATCCGCTCGGCCCGCACCTCCAGGCCCTCGACCAGCTCGGCGGCCGTGTGCGCGGCGCCGCCGGTCAGCCGCAGGCACTCTCGCAGCAGCTGCCACTCGGCATGCCAGACCCCGGCCGACCGCTCGTCCTCGGCGACGAGGCACTGCGCCAACGCGCCCGCGAGCGCGGGCACCTGGAGCGCGGCGGAGCGGATGAGCGTGGCCAGCACCGGGTTGCGCTTGTGCGGCATCGCCGACGACGCCCCGCGGCCGGCCCCGCCCGACGGCTCGGCGACCTCGCCGACCTCGGTCCGCGCGAGCGACTGCACATCGATCGCGACCTTCCCGAGCGCCCCGGTGGCGAACGCGAGCGCGAACGCCAGATCGGCGACGGGCGCCCGCAGCGCGTGCCACGGCACCAGCGCGGTCCGGAGCCCGGTCTCCTCCGCGAACGCCTCGACGAGCGCCTCGTGATAGGCCCGGACGTCGAACCCGCCGCTCTCCGGCACGGGGCCGGTCCCATCGGCATCGCCGGCCGGCACCGGGCCCGCCACGTCGGCGCCGCCGGACCCCGCCTCGGCCTCCGTCGCCAGCCGGGCGTACTCCACGTATCCCGCCAGCGTTCCCGCCGCGCCGCCCAGGGAGACCGGGAGGGTCCCCTGGACGCGGGCCAGGCGGTCGTCGGCCGAGAGGAGCAGGGTGTGCCAGCCCGCGGCCTTGAGGCCGAAGGTGGTCGGGACCGCGTGAAGGGTGAGGGTGCGGCCGGCGATCAGGGTGTCGCGGTGGCGTTCGGCGAGTGCGGCCAGCGCCGCCGCCGTACGGGACAGGTCCGCGCGGATCAGCCGCAGCGCACGGTCCGCGACCAGCATCGCCCCGGTGTCGAAGATGTCCTGGCTCGTCGAGCCCCGGTGGACGTACTCCGCGGCCGCCGGGTCCTCCGCCGCGACCACCCGTGTCAGCGCCTGTACCAGGCCGACCACCGGGTTCGCGGTCTCGCGGGCCGCGAGGGCCAGGGCGCGCACGTCCAGGCGCTCCGCGCGCGCCGCGTTGGAGACGGCCCGCGCCGCCCGCTCCGGGACCGTTCCGAGCCGCGCCTGCGCCCGGACCAGCGCCGCCTCCGCGTCCAGCATGGCCTGCAGCCACGCCTGGTCGCCGACCGCCGCCTCCACGGGCGTTCCGGCCCGCACGGGCGAGAGGAGCCCCGCGTCGTCGTAGGACCGGGTCACACGATCACCCCGGCGCGCCCGGACGCCCCGTCATGACGCCCGCTCACACGATCACCCCGGCGAGTTCCGTCGCGGCCTCCTGCGTCACCGGCCGTACCCCCGACGGCACATGAGCGGTCGGCGGCAGCGCGCACAGCGCCCGCGCGATCGCGTCCGAGTCGCCGAGGGTCACCGAGTCGACGCCCGGCCGGATCCCGGCCGCGGTCACCCAGTGCACGGACTCGGTCGGCACGCCGTACGCGAACCGGCGCGGATGCGGACGGCCGCGGCCGTCCACCACCCGGTACGGCCGCTCCGTGATGGCCAGGCCCCCGGTCTCGTAACTCGTCCCGCAGGAACCGGGGATCCGGTACGGCGCCGCCTGGTCGGTGTCGAGCAGGTGCAGCAGCAGCGGGTCCTGCGTGCGCCGCACGTCCGGCTCCGGCAGCCGCGCCTCGATCAGCACCGTCGCCCGCACCGGCGGCCCCGGCACCGTGTCCGACGCGGCCACGAACGACGGCGCCGCCGCGTCGAGCCGGATCTGCGTGCCCGGACCGGTGACCTCCAGGACACCCGCCTCGATCAGCGCGATCATCTCCTCGATGCGGGAGGCCGGCGGCCCGATCGACAGGAAGCCGTTGAGCGGGGTGTACCAGCCCTCCAGGTCGTCACGGTGCGAGTTGCCCTCCAGGCCGCCGTGGTCGACGGCGAGGCGGACCTCGTTGCGCAGGTCCCGCAGCACGTCCAGCGCCGCCTTGAGCGGGCCGTCCACATTGCCCGCCCGCGCCTCCACGACGTCCCGCTCCAGGTGGCCGAGGAGCCACGCCCGGAAGTCGTCCCGGCTGGTGAACTCCCGCTCCCCGTAAGGTCGCGACAGCCTCTCCCAGTCCCAGCGGCGGGGCTCCTCGAAGCCGTACGAGGCCACCAGCGCCGCCCGGTCGGACTCCTCGGCCGCGGCCAGGTACCGCGTGGTGAACCCCTCGCGCTCGGCGCCGCGCCCCAGGGAGTCCAGGAGCGTGCCGTAATAGACGCTCTCCACCTCCCGCGAGATCACCGGCCACAGGTCCTGCGCGAAGTTCACCCGCTCGCCGTCGACGTTCCGGGCCCGCAGCCGGGCGATGAACTCCGGGGTCAGCAGCTGCGGCAGATAGCGCCCGTACGCGCCCTTCTGGTTCTCCCCGCGCGCGTGGTACGGCACCCCGCGCCGGGAGGACGCGAACAGCTTCGGCTCCCGTCCCGACGCGCGGTACACCAGACGGCCGTCGCGCCGCTCGAAGACCCCGCCCCGCCCGGCCGTGAACAGCGCCATGTGGTCGAAGAAGTTGAGCCCCAGGCCGCGCAGCAGCACGTGCCGGCCCGGCTCGATGCCGCTCAGGTCCAGGTCCGCCGGGTTGGCGGGCGTGATGTAGCGCAGGTTGTGGATCCGGGCCAGGCTCGCCGTACGGGCCTCACGGGCCGTCAGCCGGGCCGGCACATGGCCTTGGGCGAGAACCACTCCGTCGAGGTGGTTGAGCCGGGTGCCGTCCTCGAGCCGTACGCCCTGCGGGCCGCCCGGCACCCCGTGGGTGTCGGCCATCGCGACCGCCCGCGACCGGTGCAGGCGCACCGTGATGTGACCGGGCGCGCGGGCCACCACCCGCTGGAAGGAGTCGTGCAGATACCGGCCGTAGAAGGCCCGCGAGGGGTACGAGTCCGGGCCGAGCCGGCGCGCCTCCTCCAGGGTCGCCTCGTCGTACCCGTCGGCGCCCGCGCTCTGCGCCCGCGCGCCGTCCTCGGTGAGCACGGCGAGCGCCGCGAGCTCCTGCGCCCACTCGTAGAGGCTGGGACCTGGCTCGACGGGGCCCTCGATCCGGGCGCTGTCGTCGGTGTACACGGTCACCTGCGAGGCGACCGTGTTCATCAGCAGGTGCCGCGACTGCTCCGTCCGCCACACCGCCCCGGCGCCCGGGGCCGCCGGGTCGACGACATGGAGGGTCAGGGTCCGGTGGGTGGGCGCGATCCGCTCGTTGGCGCAGATCCGCTCCAGGACCGACAGGCCGCGCGGTCCGGCGCCGACGATGCAGTACTCCGCATGCGTGTCGTTCATGCTCGGTCCCCTGTGGTCGACGCGGTGCCGGCGGCGAGCAGCTTCGCCAGCTCGAGCCGCTTGATCTTGGTGGTGGCGGTCTGCGGCAGCTCACCGAGCCGCCACTGGACCGGCTCCGCCATCGGCGGCAGCGTGGCCGCCGCCGCCTTCCAGGCCGCCGGGTCGAGCGGGCGGTCGTCCTTGGTGCACACCACCGGGACGGCCCGGCCGTCGGTGCCGGGGATGATGATGACCTCGGCCAGCTCAGGCAGCTTCCCGAAGAGCGTGTCCTCGGCGGCGAGCGTGGAGCCGAAGCCCTCGATCAGGTCGACCTCCCGGTCGAGCAGATGCACACAGCCCCACTTGGTGCGGTAGCCGACGTCGCCCATCCGCCACCAGCCGTCCGCGGACACCTGCTGGTCGTACCGCTCCTGCTCGCCGAGGTAGGTGACGATCCGGCCGTCGCTGCGCACCTCGATGTAGCCCGGGTTCTCCGGTGAGGGCTCCTTGCCGTCCCGGCCGACCACCCGCACGTCCGTCATGCCCGGGAAGGGGCGGCCGACACAGCGTCCGTCGTCGTCGAGCGAGCGGCGCCGGGTGAAGGCGCGGACCACGGCGGGGCCGACCTCGCTCTGCCCGTACAGCTGGCCGAAGAGCGGCGCGCGCCGCTTCGTGGCGCGCAGCAGGGTGTGCACGGTCCGCGGGTGGATCGCGTCGAAGGTGGAGGAGAACAGCTTCACGTTGGACAGCGGCCCGCGCGGGTCGCTCGCCAACTCCTCCCACTCCATGAAGGAGTTGGGGTGCGCCTCCAGGATGCCGGGCTTCAGCCGGGCGAACAGGTCGGCGGCCTGCTTGGCGTCCGGATCGGCGAGCACGATGATCGGGAAGCCCCGGAAGAGGGAGATCGCGAGCGCGGTGAAGAGCCGCGAGTGCACGAACGACACGTGCATCGCGATCGTCTCGCGGCCGCGGATCAGCGGTGCGACGGCGGAGATCTGCGGGCGGTAACGGGCCTGCAGCGTACGGCCGGTGTGCACGGCGAGCTTCGGGGTGCCGGTCGTGCCCGAGGTGTGCGTGATCAGGGTCGGGTGCTCCGGCGGCATCGTCACGGCGGGGACCCGCGCCACGCCCGCGAGGCCGGCCAGCTCCGTGGCGCCCTCATGGCTGCCGGAGGCCAGCAGCACCTTCCCGGCGAGCTCGAAGACCTCCGGCGGCAGCTCCTTCTCCAGCTTCGCCGCGTCGGTCAGCAGGAACGGCCGGTCCGTGCGCCGCACCAGCTCCGCGGCGGTCGCGCCGTCCAGCTTCGGCGACAGGAGCACCGGTACGGCCCCGATGCGGGCGATGGCGCAGGACAGCAGCGTGATGTCGAAGCCGTCGGACTTGTATACGACGACCCGCTCCCCGGGGCGTACCTTCGCCGCCCACAGCCGGGACGCGAAGTCGTCGATCAGGTCGGCGATCTCCGCGACCGTCGTGCGTCGTCCGAGGTCGGGCGCGATGTCGAGGTCGTGGTCGAGGATCACCACGTTCGCCGGATGCCGGGACGCCGCTCGCTCGAACAGCGTGCCCAGCCGGATTCCACGGTTTCCAATGCGCTGCAGCAGCATGTCCCCAGGCTTTCGTCAGTAGAAATGCCGAGTTCGGCAGAGATCAGCAGTGATCGGCAGAGGTCGGCAAGGCGAATTCGGGCCGCTCCCGCAGGAATGCGCGGGTGAAGAAGGGCGGACGGAGAATGGACGGAGCTATTTCGCCGTTCTCGGAAGGGGATACTGCTGAGCGCCCGGGGAGATGGTCAACGAAGCCAATCAGGGTACGTCAAGTCCGGTGCCCAACTCCTCTGCGAAGTGGAGGGCCACGATGTTCATCCGCTGTGCGTGGTAGAAGCGTTGTGCGCCGTGGTTGACCGTGCCCGTGTCGAGTTCCATCCGTACGCAGCCGGCCCGCCGGCCCCGCTCCCGCAGTTCGTCGAGAAGGCGCGCCCCCACGCCGGCCGAGCGGGCGGCGGAATCGGTGACGAGGTCGTCCACGAAGAGCAACCGGCCCCGGCTGGTGGCCAGTACGCGGTGGGAGGCCACGCCGAGGCAGCGCCCGGTGGCGTCGCGGGCGGCGGTGAAGACCAGGCCCTGCCGGTGGGCCGCCGTCGCGAACTCCAGGAAGCCGTCCGCGTCCAGGCCGGGCCGCAGGGCCCGGATCAGGGAGCCGACGTCGGTACCGAACGCGGGCTCGTCCGGAGTGAGATCGGTCATTGTCAATTCCATGAACGTCAGCCTAGGACCGTAATGCCGCACGATCCGGCCGAGTTGACACACCATGGGGCACGCGGGAGAAATCACGGAACGTCCCTGTCAGTATCCGGCTATGCGCGCTGCCTACATCGAAGAGCTCGGACCGCCGGAAGCGATTCATTACGGAGAACTGGCCGAACCACGCCCCGGGCCCACGGATGTTCTGGTCGACGTCCTGGCCACCACGGTCAATCCGGTCGACACATTCGTACGGTCCGGAGTCTTCAGCACGCCGTTGCCCTTTCCCTTCGTGATCGGCCGCGATCTCGTCGGCCGGGTCGTGGAGAGCGGAGCGGGCGCCACCGGATTCACCACCGGCGATCTGGTGTGGAGCAACAGCCTGGGCCACGAGGGGCGTCAGGGCGCCGCGGCCGAGAAGGCCGTGGTCGCGGCCGACCGCCTCTACCGGCTCCCGGCGGGAGTCGACCCCGAGACCGCCGTCGCCGTGGTCCACCCGGCGGCCACCGCGTACCTCGGACTGTTCACGCACGGCCGCGTACGGGCCGGGGAGACGGTCGTGGTCGCGGGCGCGGCCGGCAACGTCGGCAGCGCGATGGTCGCCCTCGCCGTGTGGGCGGGGGCACGGGTGATCGCCACCGCGCGGCAGCGGGACGCGGCGTACGTCGCCTCGCTGGGCGCCTCGGAGGTCTTCGACTACACCGATCCCGCCGCGCACGAGCTGATCCGCAAGGCGGCCCCGGACGGCGTCGACGCCTACCTCGACGCCTCCGGCACCAACGACCTCGCGCACAGCGTGGACCTGCTGGCCCGCCGGGGCCGGATCGTGCTCCTCGCGGGCGCCCGCAGCCGTCCCGTCCTGCCCGCCGGGCAGCTCTACATGAAGGACGGCTCGATCGCGGGCTTCGTCATCTCGCACGCCACCACGGCCGAACTGGCCGAGGCCGCCGATGCGATCAACCACCTCCTCGCCGCAGGGCTGCTGTGTCCCCGCGAGATCGAGGTCCGCCCGCTGAGCGAGGCCGCCGAGGTCCACCGCCGCATCGAGACGACGGGCCCGCACGGCACCCGGCTGGTGCTCCGCACGCCGGGGGCGTGAAGCGAGGGGCCCTTCCCGACTCCCCACCCCGGTCGACCACCTTCCGTCCATCCCCCCGGGCGGAAGGTGGTCCCACGACACCGCTCACCGTGCCCGGCGGTGATCTCCCCACCCTGCTCACGCGGCGGGAACGAAGTGGCCGAGGTCACCGTTGACCCTCTCTCGGAGCCGAATTAGTTTCGGCCAGCGGTACGGGATTCCTCCGGGGCTCCCGGTTTCTCTCAACAACGGGGGTTGGGACATGTCCAAGCACGGCGCGGACGGCGGCGGGGGCACCGACGCGCTCGCGGTTCTGGAGCTGCTGGCCCAACAGGCCCCACCCAGCCGCTACGAGACACTGCTCCACGAGGCCCGCGGCGCGGGCGCCCCGGCGGACGAACTGGCCCGGCTCGAACGGGCCGTCCACCTCGCGACCGGAATCTCCTCCTCCTTCGACCGCCGCGAGCAGCGCGAGGCCGGCCTCGCCGCCCTCGTCGACACCGCCCGCGACCTGACGCTGCCTTACGACCTCGACAGCCTGCTGCGGGTCATCACCCGCCGCGCCAAACGGCTCCTGTTCCTCGACATGGCGTACGTCAGCCTGCGCGACACGAACGGCTCCTCGTACGTCCACACCACCGAGGGCTCCCACACCGGGCTCACCAACGGCCTGCGCCTGCTCGAAGGCCACGGCCTCGGCGGCGAGGCCCACGCCCACGGCGAACCCGCCTGGACCTCCGACTACCTGGAGGACGACCGCTTCCCGCACGCGCGGTCGGTCGACGAGGTCGTCAGGGCCGAGGGTCTGCATGCCGTCATGGCCATCCCGATGCGCAGCGGGGACACGACCGTCGGCGCGCTGTACGGGGCGGATCGCAGGGTCCGCCACTACACCCCCGACGAGATCGGGCTGATGTCCTCACTGGCCGACCTCGCCGCCGTCGCCATCGAGAAGGCCGGCCTCCTCGACCAGACCCGCGCCGAGGTCACCGAACTGGAGCTGGACAGCTCCCGGGCCAGGTCCAGCCTCACCCGGATGCGGCACGTCAGCGAGGCGCACAGCCGGATCATGAACCTCGTCCTGGCGGGCGGGGACCTGTGCAACGTCGCCAAGGCCGCGGGGGACGCGCTCGACGGCACCGTCGTGATCCGCGATCCGGGTGGCCGCAGGCTCGCCTCCGGCGGCGAGATCCCGGGCCTCGACGAGGAGTCCGTGGCGAAGGCGTCGCTGGACGCGCACGCCGGCCGCCGGCCCGTCGTGACCGGGGACAACACCTGGGTCGCACCCGTCATCGCGGGCTCCGAGGACCTCGGCGTCCTGGTGATGCGCGCGGACACGGGACTGACCGGGGAGGACGAGCGGCTGCTCGAACTGGCCGCGCAGTCCGTCGCGTTCCTGCTCCTGATGCAGCGCTCCACGGCGGTCGCCGAGGGCCCGGTCCGCGACGAGCTCCTCGACGACCTGCTCGCCGACCCGCAGCACGCCCCTCCGCAGCAGCTGGTGCAGCGCGCCGGCCGCCTCGGCATCGACCTGCGCAAGCCGCACGTCCTGGTGGTGGCCCGGCCGGAGGGCGGGGAGCAGGGGCGGGCCGTGGTGTGGGCGTCCTCGTACGCGTACCGGATGTCCGGTCTGAAGACGGTGCAGGGCGGCTGCCTCGTCCTGCTGCTGCCCGGGCTCGACGCCTCGGCCGCCGCCCGTGCGGTCTCCGGCGAGCTGGCCCCGCTGCTCGGCCACCCGGTCTCGGTCGCCGCGGCGGGCCCCGGCTGGAGTCCGGACGGGGTGGGCCGGATGTATCTGGAGGCCATGCGCTGCCTGGACGCGATGAGCGCGCTGGGCGGTTCGGGGTCCGCGGCGTCCGTGCAGGACCTGGGGTTCCTGGGGCTGCTGCTCTCCGACGACCACGACGTGGACGGCTTCATCGAGTCGGCGATCGGTCCCGTACTGGAGTACGACGCCGAACGGTTCACGGATCTGACGCGCACGCTGGAGGCGTACTTCGCGTCGGGCGGCAGTCCGACGAACGCGGCGGAGGCGCTGCACGTCCATCCGAACACGGTCTCGCGGCGGCTGGAGCGGATCGGCGAACTCCTCGGCGCGGAGTGGCAGAAGCCGGGCCAGGTCCTGGAGGTCCAGCTGGCCCTCCGCCTCCAGCGCACCCGGGACGTCCTGGCCCAGCAACGCGGCACCGACACCACCCGCCCGTCCCCGGACGCCCCCCGGCCGCCGTCGTGACGCGCGGAGGCGGAGACGCCCTGACGCGGTGACACGGGGTCGCGACCACGACGTCCTGAGCCACCGGGCGGCACTGTCGGTCCCGTTGTCGTGCGCGCCGGGGCGGGGCTGTCGGTCCCGTTGTCGTGCGCGCCGGGGCGGGGCTGTCGGTCCCGTTGTCGTGCGCGCCGGGCGGCACTGTCGGTCCCGCTGTCGTGCGCGCTGGGCGGCACTCTCGGTCCCGCCCTCGTGACGCGTCGGGGCGGGAGGTGTCCGGCCTCTTGACCAGCCGGGGCGGGGGGCACGGTGGCCGTCCCCGCCCCGGCCGGTGTCAGCCGGCGGAGCCGTACGCGGCGTCCCAGTCCGTCGCCAGGACCGTCGCCGCGTGGGCCGCCGAGGCCAGGGTGATGTGGCGGTGCCAGCCGCGGAACGAGCGGCCCACGAAGTCCCGCAGCCCCGCACCCTCGCCGACCTGGGTGAAGTCGCGCTCCACCCGCCCGGCCAGCTTCGTCAGCCTGAGCAGCGAGCCGACCGTCGAGCCGTTCAGATCGGTGATCCACAGCCGGGCCGGGGGCCGCCGCGGGTCGTCCCACTCGCCGAGCAGCAGCAGCGGACGCATCCGTTCCCCCGCGGGCGCCGGCAGCGCCACCCGTACCACCGTCGCCAGCGACGTACGCGAGGTCCGCGCGCCGGTCGCCGTGTCCAGCCAGCTCACCGGGCGGCGCAGGCCCTTGAGCGACTCCAGGATCTGCTGGGCCGGCAGCGGCCCGGCGCCGAAGCCGGGCAGCGCCCGGTCCGCGACCGCGAGCCTGCACGTCGCACCGATCCGAGCGACGACCGGAACACCCGCGCCGGCCAGCCGGTTCAGCGCCGCCCGCCCCGCGCCGCCCCGGATGTCGAGCAGCACCGGCTTGCGGGTGACGGCCTGCCAGCGCGCCGTGTCGAGCGCCGCAGCGACCGCGCACTCCTCCAGCGTCTCCTCGCCCGCACCCTCCGGAACCTCCGCCCGGTCGCGCCGGGTCCGGTCCTTCACCCACGGATCGGGCAGGAACAGCCGCCAGTTGACCGGAACGCTCAGTTCCTCCGCGGCGAACCACACGCCGAACGCCTGCTGACCCCGGAAGACCTGCCCGCGCTCGGGGTCGAACCGGCGGTCCACGCCCACCGAGTGCTCGCCGGCCTTCGGTATCGGCATCGACCGCACCACCCACGCCTGCGGGCAGCTGTTCTGCTCCAGGAACCCGGCGAGCGCGGCCCGCATCGGCCGCCAGTCCCAGGTGGAGCTGGAGATGAAGTGGTGCAGGCTCTGCTCGGCGGCCGGCCCGCCGATCTGCGCCGCGATGTTACGGATGGACTTGCGGCCCTGCGCGGTCAGCAGCCCCCGGAGGTACTGCTCCGCCTTCAGCCGCTGGTCCCGCCGGGGGAACCCCGAGAAGAGCGTGGCACAGAGCTCGTCGTAGACATCGTCGGCCACCGCGTTCCGGTACGCCGCGGAGTGCGGCACGTGTCCGGTGCGGTGCTGGATTCCCAGTGGATCGAAAAGGGTCCTGCTCTTGGTTGCGACGGATGTACTCACGACACTCCTGCCTACGGTTTTGCAGCTCCCTCCAGCTGCATCTCCACCGTCTCGCCTGGGAGCCCGTGGCACGAGGTGTACCCGGCACCCCACTGGGCCGCCGGATGGTGGTCGGACCACCGTCGCCGGCCCGGGGAGTGCCGCAGCGGGTGTCGGGCCCTGGTCGGACGGCGGGTGGGGTGTGGCCGGACCACCGGAGGCCCCGCGATCGGTCGCGGGAGCCCACGTCGGGACGGCATACCGGGAGGGGGGATCTGACAGACTCTGCGGCCCGGCTTTGACCACCATGCCGCCCGGGTCGACCATCGCAGAACGAGGCGGCACGGGCCGGCCCCTGGTTAATGCCCCAGGCCAGGGACCGCGCCTGTCCGCCTCGCTCACGTCGCGGGGGCCGTTCGGCCCGTTCCGCTTATGGGCCTTCCGCTCACGCGCCGATGCGCGCGCGGGCGCTCGTACCGACTACGCGCGGGCGCTCGTACCGACTACGCGCCGGCCTCCGCGCCGGCCTTCGCGCCGCTCTCCGCGTCGCGCGCCGCCACCCGGGCCGCATGGGTCGGGCCCTCGGGCACGCCGGCCGGGCGCAGGCTCTCCATCTCCTTGCGCAGCACCGGGACGACCTCCTCGCCGAGCAGATCGAGCTGCTCCAGGACCGTCTTCAGCGGCAGACCGCCGCTGTCCACGAGGAACAACTGCCGCTGGTAGTCGCCGACGTACTCGCGGAACGACATCGTGCGGTCGATGACCTCCTGTGGGGAGCCGACGGTCAGCGGGGTCTCGCGCGTGTACTCCTCCAGGGACGGACCGTGGCCGTAGACGGGCGCGTTGTCGAAGTACGGGCGGAATTCCCGTACGGCGTCCTGGGAGTTCTTGCGCATGAACACATGGCCGCCCAGGCCGACGACGGCCTGCTCGGGCGTGCCGTGACCGTAGTGCGCGAACCTCTTCCGGTAGAGGCGGACCATCTTGGCCGTGTGTTCCTTGGGCCAGAAGATGTGGTTGGCGAAGAAGCCGTCGCCGTAGTACGCGGCCTGCTCGGCGATCTCGGGGGAGCGGATGGAGCCGTGCCAGACGAACGGCGGGACTCCGTCCAGCGGGCGGGGCGTCGAGGTGAAACCCTGGAGAGCCGTACGGAAGCGGCCCTCCCAGTTCACCACGTCCTCCCGCCACAGCCGGTGCAGCAGCGCGTAGTTCTCGATGGCCAGCGGGATGCCCTGGCGGATGTCCTGCCCGAACCACGGGTAGACGGGGCCGGTGTTGCCGCGGCCCATCATCAGGTCGACGCGGCCGTCGGCGAGATGCTGGAGCATCGCGAAGTCCTCGGCGATCTTCACCGGGTCGTTGGTGGTGATCAGCGTCGTGGACGTGGAGAGGATCAGCCGCTCCGTACGGGCCGCGATGTGGCCGAGGAGGGTCGTCGGGGAGGACGGCACGAACGGCGGGTTGTGGTGCTCGCCGGTCGCGAAGACGTCGAGCCCGACCTCCTCCGCCTTGCGGGCGATGGCGACCATCGCCTTGATCCGCTCGTGCTCGCCAGGCGTGGTGCCGTCGGTGGGATCGGTGGTCCTGTCCCCGACGGTGAAGATTCCGAACTGCATGACACAACACTCCAAGCCGCCCCAGGAAAGTCCGTCCCCTCCATAGTGCACGACCCGGAGCAGAAACGGAAACTTATCCGGAAAGCCCTCGGTATGGTGACGAAGTCAGTCGCGGCCACTGGACGAGCCGCCCGACGACACCCACGCTCACAGCCATGACTCCCGTACGAGACGCGCAACCGCCCGTCGTCACCGCATGGTCGGACATCGGCTGCCCCTGGGCCTCGCTCGCCCTGCACACCCTGCGGGCCACCGCCGCCGAGCGCGGGCAGGACCTCCTGATCGACCACCGTGCCTTCCCGCTGGAGCTGTTCAACCGCCAGCCAACGCCCAAGCACATCGTCGACGCCGAGATCGTCATGCTCGGCGCCCACCGCCCCGAGCTGGGCTGGCGGCTGTGGGACGCGCCCGCCTGGGAGTACCCGTCGAGCGTCCTGCCCGCCCTCGAAGCCGTCCAGGCGGCGAAGGCGCCCGAGGTGGGTGGGGTGCGCGGCTCCGACCAGCTCGACGCCGGGCTGCGGAAGGCCTTCTACACCGAGCACCGCTGCATAGCGATCCACGCCGTGATCCTCGACGTCGCCGAGGCCTGCCCCGACGTCGACGCCGGCGCCCTGGAGGCCGCCCTCGCGCGCGGCGCGGGCCGGCGCGAGGTGTACGAGCAGTGGCACGAGGCCCAGGGCCCGCAGATCCAGGGCAGCCCGCACTTCTTCGCGGACGGCGGCTACGCGGCGCACAACCCGGGTGCCACCTACGTCTTCACCGGCGACCTGTACGACGGCGGCTTCCCGCGCCTCGACCACTACGACGCGGGCTGGGCGGGGACGCTCCTGGACTCCCTGGTCGCCGAGAGGGCGTCCGACGGCTCGGGGCGGGAGACCGCCTAACCTGACCGCATGGACGTGCGCGGGCAGCTTCCGGTCGTCGCGGTCGTGGCGGCCGGCGGCGCCCTCGGTGCCGCGGCCCGCTACGGCGCGTCGCTCGTCTGGCCCACCCCGGCCGGCGCGTTCCCCTGGACCACGCTCGTCGTGAACGTCTCCGGCTGCGCGGCGATCGGCGTCCTGATGGTGCTGGTCGCCGAGGTCGCCGCCCCGCCCCACCGGCTCGTACGCCCCTTTCTCGGTACGGGCGTCCTCGGTGGCTTCACCACCTTCTCCACGTACGCCCTCGACACACAGCGGCTGCTGAGCGCGGGGGACACGGCCCGCGGCGTGGCATACATGGGAGCGACGGTGGTGGCCGCGATGGCCGCCGTGTGGGCCGCGACCTTCGCGACCCGTGGCGCTCTGGCGAGGAGGACACGATGACGAGACTGGCGGGCAGGGCCCTGCGCGTGACGATCCTCCTCGGCGAGAGCGACACCTGGCACCACCGGCCGCTGTACGCCGAGATCGTGCACCGCGCCCACGAGGCGGGCCTCGCCGGCGCCTCCGTCTTCCGGGGCGTCGAGGGCTTCGGCGCCTCCTCGCTCGTCCACACCACGCGCCTGCTCTCGCTGAGCGAGGACCTGCCCGTCGCCATCGTGATCGTGGACACCGAGGACCGCGTCCGGGACTTCCTGCCCCAGCTCGACGCGCTGGTGACGGAGGGGCTGGTGATCCTCGACGACTGCGAGGTGATCCGGTACGTGGGCCGGGAGGGGCGGGCGTGAACTGGCTGCTCGTCCTCGCGGGCGCCGCGGTCGGCGCGCCGTTGCGCTATCTCACCGACCGCGCCGTCCAGTCGCGCCACGACTCCGTCTTCCCCTGGGGCACGTTCACGGTCAACATCGCCGGCTCGCTCGTCCTCGGCCTGCTGACCGGGGTCTCCTCCGCCCGGACGCATCTGCTGCTCGGCACCGGGCTGTGCGGGGCGCTGACGACGTACTCCACCTTCTCCTACGAGACGTTGAGGCTGTACGAGGGCGGGGCGAAGGGGTACGCGGTGGCGAACGCGGCCGGGAGCCTGGCCGCCGGACTCGGGGCCGTATGGCTGGGTGCGGAGGCCGCACGGGCCTGGTGAGGCGCCGGACTCCGGTGGCAGGGTGCTCCCACGGCGATCTTCCGAAGGGCGGTACCTGCGCATGAACTGGGCGGACTTCCAGTACGAGATCTACCTGAACGGGCTGACCGGAGCCGTACCGCGGCTCCCCACCGATCTGACCCGGCTGGAGGAACTGACCAGCCGGCGGCTCGGCCCGGGCCCCGTCGGTTACGTCGCCGGCAGCGCGGGCGACGGCTCCACCGCCCGTGCCAACCGGGCGGCGCTCGAACGGCGGCGGCTGATCCCGCGGATGCTCCGCGACGTGCGCGAACGCGACCTCTCCGTCGAGCTGTTCGGCCGCCCGCTGCCCGCCCCGATGGCCCTCGCGCCCGTCGGCGTGCTGTCGATCCTGCACCCCGACGCCGAGCCCGCGGCCGCGCGCGCGGCCGCGGCGCGCGGCATCCCGTACATCCTCTCCTCGGCGTCCAGCACGCCGATGGAGCAGGTCGCGGAGGCGATGGGGGAGGGGGAGCGGTGGTTCCAGCTGTACTGGCCGAAGGACGTCGAGGTCGCGCGTTCCTTCCTGGGCCGGGCGAAGGCGGCCGGCTACACGGCGCTCGTCGTCACGCTCGACACGCCGATGCTCTCCTGGCGGCCGCGCGATCTCGACCAGGCGTACCTGCCGTTCCTGCACGGGGTCGGGACGGCGAACTACTTCTCCGACCCGGCCTTCCGCGCGGGCCTGGCGAAGCCGGTGGAGGAGGACCCGAACGCGGCCGTGATGCACTTCGTGTCGATGTTCTCCGACCCGGGCAAGACCTGGTCCGATCTGGCGTTCCTGCGCGAGAACTGGGACGGTCCGATCGTCCTCAAGGGCATCCTCCACCCCGACGACGCCCGCGCGGCAGCCGACGCGGGCATGGACGGCGTGGTGGTCTCCAACCACGGAGGCCGCCAGGTGGCCGGCTCGATCGCGGCCGCCGACGCCCTCCCGGCCGTGGCGGACGCGGTCGGCGACCGTCTGACGGTCCTCTTCGACAGCGGCGTACGCACGGGCGACGACATCGCGAAGGCCCTGGCCCTGGGCGCGGACGGCGTCCTCGTGGGCCGACCGTACGCCTACGGCCTGGCCCTCGACGGCCAGGCGGGCGTGGACCACGTCATCCGCTGCCTCCTCGCCGAACTCGATCTCACCCTGGCCCTGTCGGGCCACGCGACCCCGGCCACCCTGACCCGAGCCGACCTGACGGACGCCGCGACGCACTGAGCCGCGCCGGTCCCGCCGGCCGCCCCACCCCCGGCGGGACCGAGGCGAGCGAAGCGACCCGAATCCCGCCTCCGACCAGCAAAAAGACCCTCCCGAAGGAGGGTCTGTGCTAGTGCGCCCCCGGCAGGACTCGAACCTGCGGCCAAGCGCTTAGAAGGCGCCTGCTCTATCCACTGAGCTACGGGGGCCGGGTGGTGGCCGTGCGGCCGGGAGCCCCTGGTGGGTGGGGCGTGGCCTGCCGGGTCAAGGATAGGGCTCCGATCCCCTTGGCCCGGTTGCTTCACCTGCGTGGCACGATGTGGAGGTTCGGTGAAGCGGAACGATAATCGCAGGCAGGTGCGATTCCCGCAGCGCTTTTCGCGCCACTTGGCCCGGGTGTTGTGTACTCGTTATGCCTGAGGCTCGTGTCATCAGCTGTTCGGTCGGCGCGTAGGACCGTTATACGCTTCAAAATGGCTCCAAAATTGGGCATTCTTCGCATGTGGTGACCTTGGACGAACGGCCTCAGCTGATCGACGCACTCTCCGCCCTGCGCGACTGTGTCGCGGCCGTGCGTCTCCCACTCCCTCTCCCAGGCGCCCCACGCGCCCGGCAGAACCGCGGGGGGGGGGGGGGGGGCACACCCCGCGGGCCTCCGTTACCGGCCGGGGCGTCTCCCCCCGGGTCGCTTTGAAAAAAAAGAGCGCCCCCACACACAGGGAGACACTGGGTGG
>NZ_JBHWBS010000102.1:22512-28356 GCF_042735655.1 Streptomyces sp. NPDC059567
CACCCCGCGAGCGTCCGAGGGGGCGCGCGCGCCCCCCCCCCCCCCCCCCGCCCCGCCCCCCCCCCCCCCCCGCCCCCCCCCGCCGCCCCCCCCCCCCCCCCCCCCACGACTATCTGGTGCCCCGCCTGAAGGATCCCGACGCCCCTCTCCTCGCCGTCATCGGCGGCTCCACCGGAGCGGGCAAGTCCACCCTCGTCAACTCCCTTGTCGGGCGGCGGGTCAGCGAGGCCGGCGTGCTCCGCCCCACCACGCGTACCCCCGTCCTCGTCTGCCACCCCGACGATCACCACTGGTTCGCCGGGCTGCGCATCCTGTCCCAGCTCACCCGCGTCTGGCTGCCCCACCAGGACGACGACCACGCGGCCGAGGAACCCCCGGAGGACAACGCGCTCCGGGTCGAGACGTCCTCCGCCCTCGCCCGCGGGCTCGCCCTGCTCGACGCGCCCGACATCGATTCCCTCGTCGTCGAGAACCGGCTGCTCGCCTCCGAGTTGATCTGCGCCGCCGACATCTGGGTGATGGTCACGACCGCCTCCCGGTACGCCGACGCCATCCCCTGGCATCTGCTCCGCACCGCCAAGGAGTACGACGCCACGCTCATCACCGTCCTCGACCGCGTCCCGCACCAGATCATCGGCGAGGTCTCCCGGCAGTACGAGGCCCTCCTCCACAAGGCGGGGCTCGGGGACGTACCCCGGTTCACCATCCCCGAGCTGCCCGAGTCCGCCGGAGGCGGACGCGGGCTGCTTCCCGACACCGCCGTCGCCCCGCTGCGGGCCTGGCTCGCCCACAGCGCCCAGGACCCCGCCGCCCGCCAGCAGGCCGCCGCCCGCACCGCCTCCGGTGTCGTCACCTCCCTCGACTCCCGGATTCCCGAGCTCGCGGCAGCGGTCGCCGCCCAGTACGCCGCCTCCGTCCGCCTCGGCGGCGCGGTCGGGGCGGCGTACGAGGAGCAGCGCGAGCGCCTCCGGAAGCAGCTGGGCCGCGGCACCGTCCTGGCCGGGGACGCCCGGACCCGCTGGCGCGGCTACCCCCGCGACAGCTCCGCCGGCGAGCTCCTCGACGCCCTCGTCGAATCCCTCGTCGCCCTCCTCCAGTGCGCGGTCGCCGCCGCGGACGAACGCGTACGGGACGCCTGGCGCCGCGAACCCGCGGCGGCGGGCCTCGGCGCCACCCCCGACCCGGAGGCCAACGAACGCATCGAGATGACCGTACGGCGCTGGCGGCGCGAACTCGAAGAGCTCGCCGAGGACGAGCTCTGCACCACGGAGCGACCCTCCACCGCCCGCACCGCCGCGCCCGACGCCGACACCGTCGCCGCCCTGCTCGCCGCCGCTCTCCTCGGCGGCCGCCGCACCCGCAGTGCCGGCGAGCGCCTCGCCGAACTCCTCGGCGCCCAGGCCGCCCTGCGCCTGCGCGACAAGGGCGGCGACCTGGTCATGACGTACCTCGACCGAGCCCTGCACACCGAGCGCGACCGGCGCCTCGCGCCGCTCGACGCCCTCGACGTGACCCCCGAGCCGCAGGCGGCGCTGATCGCCGCGCTCTCCGTACTGCAGAAGGAGAAGTGACGACCGGTGAGCAGCAGCACGGGCAGCATGGGCGGCGAGGGCGGCACGGGTGGCACGACGGGCCTCACCGTGGACGACCGCTGGGACGACGGCCTGATCGCGCGCCGAGCGGGGGAGGCGGCCGCGGGGACGAAGGCGGGCGGGAAGGCCGGGGCGGAGACGGGGCCGGCCGACGAGGACCTGCCGCCCCTGGTCGGGAACTACGGCGGAGCCCTGCGCACCCGCCTCGACGCCCTCAACGAACTCGTCGGCCTCTCCCGCACCCGCCTGGAGACCGACACCCTCGCCGAGGCCGGGCTCGCCGAGGCCGGACGCGTCCTGGACGAGGCCGCCGCCCGCCAGCGGCTCTCCGCCCGCCACACCGTCGTGGCCATCGCCGGACCCACCGGCAGCGGCAAGTCCACCCTCTTCAACGCCCTCGCGGGCGTCCCCGTCTCCGAGACCGGGCTGCGCCGCCCCACCACCTCCGCGCCCATCGCGCTCAGCTGGTCCGAGGGCTCGGCCGGACTCCTGGACCGGCTCGCCGTCCCCGGCCGGCTCCGCCGCCGCCCCCTCGCGGGCGGCGCGGCCGACGAGGAGCTGCAGGGGCTCGTCCTGATCGACCTGCCCGACCACGACTCGGCCGTCACCGCCCACCGCGACCAGGTCGACCGGGTCCTCGGCCTCGTCGACGCCGTGATCTGGGTCGTGGACCCGGAGAAGTACGCGGACGCCGTCCTCCACGAGCGCTATCTCCGCCCGCTCGCGGGCCACGCCGAGGTCACCTTCGTCGTCCTCAACCAGATCGACCGGCTGGGCGGCGAGGCGGCCGACATCGTCCTGGACGACCTGCGCCGCCTCCTCGACGAGGACGGTATGGCCCTCGGGGAACACGGCGAGCCCGGCGCCACCGTCCTCGCGCTCTCCGCCCTCACCGGGGAGGGCGTGGGCGAACTGCGCGAACTGCTCGGCCTGTTCGTCCAGGAACGCACCGCGCCCGCGCGACGGCTCTCGGCCGACGTCGACGCGGCGGCCGCCCGGCTCCGGCCGGTGTACGTCTCCGACGGGCAGACCGGTCTGGGCGAGCGGGCCCGGGAAGCCTTCGCGGACCGCCTCGCGGTCGCCGTCGGCGCCACCGCCGCGGGCGAGGCCGCCGAACGCGTCTGGCGCCGGGGAGCCATCCGCGCCTGCGGCACCCCCTGGCTGCGGCTCTACCGCTGGTACGAGCGGGTCCGCTGGCACGGCTCCACCGACCCTCGCCTCAAGACGCCGGTGGAGGACGAACTGACCGCGCGCCAGCGGGTGGAACAGGCGGTACGGACCGTCGCCGACGAGGCCTCGCGCGGACTGCCGGCGCCCTGGGCACAGGCGGTGCGCGAGGCGGCGGCGCGGGGGGCCGAGGGGCTGCCGGAGGCGCTCGACGAACTCACGGTGACCATCGGGGATCCGGCCGCCCGGCCGCCGCGGCCCGCCTGGTGGCCGGCCGCGGTCCTCGCTCAGGTCCTCATGACGTTCCTGCAGATCTTCGGCGCGTTGTGGCTGGTCGGCCAGATCGTGGGCGTGGTCGAGCCGGGGCTGCTGCCGCCGGTCCTCATCATGATCGGCGGCATCGTCGGCGGGCCGCTGGTGGAGTGGGCGTGCGCTGCGGCCGTGAAGGGGCCGGCCAGGCGGTACGGGCAGGAGGCCGAGCGGAAGCTGCGGGAGGCGGCGGCCGCATGCGGTCGGGCGCGGGTGCTGGACCCGATCTCGGCGGAGTTGATGCGGTATCGGGAGGTGCGCGACCAGTACGTGACGGTGTCGGCGACC
The DNA here is from genome assembly GCF_042735655.1 of Streptomyces sp. NPDC059567. Lineage (NCBI taxonomy): Bacteria > Bacillati > Actinomycetota > Actinomycetes > Kitasatosporales > Streptomycetaceae > Streptomyces > Streptomyces sp. NPDC059567. Next base: position 25,869 of record NZ_JBHWBS010000102.1, read on the forward strand.
CGGTCGGGCATGCGGGTGACGCGGCTGGGCGGCGGGGGCGGTACGCGGTGGGGCGGTACGAGGTCGGGGGCGCGGCTGAGATGAGCCCGCTTCCACACCCCCACGGGTGACGGAGTTTTCCCCAGGAGACGACCTCTCCACAGGCTCGGGCAGGGGTTCTTGGCCCGGGTCCACGATGAAGCCGGCTTCGGGAGTGGAGCCGGGTTCGGAGAAGGCTCGGAAAGGGGAGGCCCATGAACGACACGATGGTGACGCTGGTCGGGAACGTGGCGACGGCCGTGGAGTACCGGGACACGGCGACGGGCGGGGTGGCCCGGTTCCGTTTCGCGGTGACCGCGCGCCGCTGGGACCGGGAGCGGGGCGCCTGGACGGACGGACACACCAGCTTCTACACGGTGTTCGCCTGGCGGGCACTCGGCGCGAACCTGGCCGCCTCGGTCTCCGTGGGCGAACCGCTGGTGGTGCACGGCCGATTGCGGGTGCGCGAGGAGGACCTGGAGGAGGGTCGTCCGGACGGCCGCCGCAGGACCTTCGTGGACATCGACGCGCTGGCCGTGGGGCACGATCTGACGCGCGGTACGGCGGCGTTCCGCCGGGTGGTGAAGGGCGAACCGCGCCTGACGGAACGCCAGGCGAACGGGGGTGCGGAGCGGGATCCGTGGGAGACGGCCGAGGCGATATCGGAGGCGGAGCCGCAGGTGAGAGCACAAATGGAGGGAGAGGTTCCGCAGGTTCCGGAACCGGTGCCCTGACGTCGAGTTGGGGTGATTTGTCGACAGCGTGACCAGCGTTTCCTCGCGAATCGGGCCCCGGTCATAACGATTCCGAGTCGGAATGGTTATCAGACCGTATGAACGGGCACTCAGGTCTTCCCTCTCCCTAGGATTCGCGAGTACTCATACGGGACTTGAGTCGGCACATGAGGCATGTGAGCCGCTTGGGTTCATTGAGTCAACTGGGTCAGTGAGACTGCTGGCGAAGCGCTCCCCCCACGTGTCGCGACCGACGATGCGGAGCAGCTCGCCCGGAGGGGAAATTCATGTTTTCTGTTCGGAGGCGCGGCGTTGCCCGCCTTGCCGCCGCGACCGTGGTCTCCGGCCTCGTCGCTGCGGGTGCCATAGCCATCGCGGGACCGGCTGCCGCTGACGAGGGCGCCGACGGCACCGGCGGCGCGACCGCCACGCTGGGCAAGCTCACCGTCTTCGACGCGGTCAAGATCAAGGGCAAGGGCGAGTACAACGCCGGCCTGTTCACGATGCAGGTCACGCCCGGCGGTTCGCTGCAGACCTACTGCATCGACCTGTACACCGGCGCCAAGACGGGCCAGGAGTACAAGGAGGTCGGCTGGGACCAGTCCTCCCTCCACAACAACGAGAACGCCGGAAAGATCCGCTGGATCCTCCAGAACTCGTACCCGCAGGTGAACGACCTCGCGGCGCTGGCCAGCAAGGTCGGCGCGAAGAACCTCACCGAGAAGACCGCCGCCGCCGCGACGCAGGCCGCGATCTGGCACTTCTCGGACAACGCCGACGCCATGCCGGTCAACGAGGACGCCCAGAAGCTCACCGAGTACCTGGAGAAGAACGCGGAGAACCTGAAGGAGCCCAAGCCCTCCCTCAGCGTCTCCCCGGCCTCCGTCGCCGGTAAGTCGGGCGAGCGCCTCGGCCCGATCACGGTCGACACCAACGCCGCTTCGGCCGCCGTCTCCCTCGCGCCGGGTGCGCCCGCGGGCGTCAAGCTGGTCGACAAGGACGGCAAGGACGTCACCAACGTCGCCAACGGTGGCCAGGTCTTCTTCGACGTTCCGGCCGGCACGCCCGACGGCGCCGCCGAGCTGGCGGTCAAGGCCGACACGACGGTCCCGATCGGCCGCGCGTTCGTCTCCACCAAGGTCAAGAGCCAGACCCTGATCCTGGCGGGCACCAGCACCTCCAGCGTCACGGCGAAGGCCACCGCCACGTGGGCGAAGAAGGGCGCGATCCCGGCCGTCACGGCCGAGAAGAACTGCGCCAAGGGCGGCCTGGACGTCACGGCCTCCAACGAGGGTGACGAGGACTTCACCTTCGAGCTCAAGGGCAAGAAGGTCACCATCGGCGCCGGCAAGTCGGAGACGGTGACGATCCCGCTGGCCGAGGACGAGGCCTACGACTTCACGATCACCGGCCCGAACGGCTTCGAGAAGAACTTCAAGGGCGTCCTCGACTGCAAGACGGCCACCCCGGGCCCGCTCCCGTCGGAGACCCCGTCGACCGAGCCGTCCCCGACCACGCCGGCCACCACGGGCGGCTCCACCACCGGCTCCACGACCGGCGGCGGCGACCTCGCCGAGACCGGTAGCTCCAACGCCACCCCGATGATCGCCGGCATCGCCGCGCTCCTCGTGGTCCTCGGCGGCGGCGCGGTCTTCTTCCTCCGCAAGAAGAAGACGGCCGGCCAGTAACACTGCCGAACACCCGTCGGCGCCCGGGGGCCCCGCCGGCCCGGGGCC
>NZ_JBHWBS010000103.1:0-27525 GCF_042735655.1 Streptomyces sp. NPDC059567
GCACGGCAGTCGCCGTGCGGGGCTCACCCGTTTGCCACGCCCGCGCGTCAGTGTTCGACGCCGTCCTCCAGCTTCTGGCCCTTCAGGAGGAACCAGGCGGCGACCGCCGTCGCGAGGAGGACCGCCGCGCCGACGCCCGCGGCGATGCGCAGGCCGTCGACGAAGGCCACCTGGGCCGCGGAGACCAGGGCGGTCGCCGCGTCCGGCGCGAGGCCGGCGGTGGCCTCGACCGCGCCGCCGAGCGACTCGTGCGCCGCCGCGGCCGCGTCCGCGGGGACTGCGGCCGGGGTCGCGAAGCCCTGGTAGACGCCGGTGACGATCGATCCGAGGAGCGCGATGCCGAGCGCGGCGCCCAGTTCGTATGCGGTCTCGGAGACCGCGGAGGCCGAACCCGCCTGCTCCTTGGGCACGCTGGAGAGGATCACGTCGGCGGTGACGGTGAACGAGAATCCGGCGCCGAGGCCGACGACGAGCAGGGCCGCTCCCAACAGCGGGTAGCCGGTCTCCTTGTGGACCAGGGTGATGACGGCGAGCGCCAGGCCGATCGCGCCGAGACCGCCGGCGACGATGGCGCGTACCGAGAACCGCCGGGCGTACCGGCCGGCGATCAGACCGGTGACCACCGCGCCGATGGCGGCGGGCAGTTCGGCCAGACCGGCCTCCAGCGGCTCGCGCCCCTGGACCAGCTGCAGGAACTGGGAGAGGAAGAAGACCAGTCCGGACAGTCCGAAGACGGTGAGCAGATCGGCCAGGACCGCGCCCGAGAAGCCCCGGTGCTTGAACAGTCGCATGTCGAGCAGCGGCGAGGCCAGCGTGTGCTGACGCCGGACGAAGGCGTACAGGGTGGCCGCGCCGATGACGGCGGCCGCCACGACCTCCCACGTCAGGCCGTGCGAGGCGACTTCCTTGATGGCGTAGACGACTCCGATGACACCGACGAGCGAGAGCCCGACGCTGATCAGGTCCCAGGGGCCGGCGACCGGGTTCTTGGACTCGGGCAGCAGCTTGATGCCGACGAGGACCAGGGCCGCCATGACGGGCAGGTTGATGAGGAAGACCGAGCCCCACCAGAAGTGCTGGAGCAGCGCTCCGCCGACGACCGGGCCGACCGCCGCGCCGGCCGATGCGGTGGCGCCCCAGATGCCGATGGCGAGGCTGCGCTCCTTGCGGTCGTGGAAGATGTTCCGGATCAGCGCCAGCGTCGACGGCATCAGCGTCGCACCGGCGACACCGAGGAGCGCGCGGGCGACGATCATCATCTCGGGGCTGGTGGCGTACGCGTTGAGCACGGAGACGGCGCCGAAGGCCGTCGCACCGATCAGGAGCAGCTTCTTGCGGCCGATCCGGTCACCGAGCGAGCCCATGGAGACGAGCAGGCCGGCGATGACGAACGAGTAGATGTCGCCGATCCAGAGGAGCTGCGTGCCGGACGGCTTGAGGTCCTCGCTGAGCGAGGGGGTGGCGAGCCCGAGTACAGTGGCGTCGACCGCGACCAGCAGAACCGCCAGGACGAGCACCGCGAGCGCGAGCCATCGCCCGGGGCTCTTCGCCTCCGTCCCCTTCGTGAGGTTCAGCTGCTGGGTGGTGCTCATTTCTCCACGCTCCGTCGTGCGCCACCGAGCAACAGCTCGGTGATCATGTACTGAAAGTCGTTGGGGGCGACCCGGCCGTCCATCACGGACCAGGCACAGGCCGAGACGAGGCCGTAGAGGGCCTCGGTGAGCCAGGCGGGGCTCAGGTCGATCCGGAAGGTGCCTTCCTCCTGGCCGCGTCTGAAGAGGGCGCTGACCCTCGCGTCGAGCCGGGCCCAGCCCTCGTCGACGTCGTCGCCCTCGAAGAGCTGGTTCTCGGTGACGAGGAAGGCCAGCAGCGGCGCGTTGGGCTCCGTTTCGACGACGAGCCGCCGTAGCGCCTCGTCCGCCGGACCGTCGTCGAGGCGGGCGGCATCGCATGCGGCCTCGAACTCCGTCAGGCCCATCGCCTCCAGCGCCCTGACCAGCGCGTCCCGTCCGGCGAAGTGCCGGTGCAGGGTGGCGCGGCCGATCCCCGCGGCCCGGGCGACCTCGTCCATGGTGGCGGTCGATTTCCGGGAGAGCAGAGCGGCTGCGGTGCGGAGCACCTGGGTGCGGTCGACTGACATGAGACGACCATACACCGAATGAGACGCCGATGTCTCATTCGATAAATCAACGCCTCACGATGGCGTGGGAAGGAATGCTGTGGACATGACGAAGCCGCTGCTGCTGATCGACGTCGACGGACCGCTGAATCCCTATGCGGCGCGGGCTCAGCGCCGCCCGGAGGGGTACGGCACGCATCGGATGAGCCCCACCGGCTGGACGGGGGCGAAGCCGCTGCGGGTATGGCTGAATCCCGCCCACGGGGCCGAGCTGCTCGCGCTCGCCGAGGCGTACGAGCTGGTGTGGGCGACGACCTGGAAGGACGAGGCGAACGACTGGATCGCGCCGCACCTCGGGCTGCCCGAGCTGCCGTTCATCGACTGGCCCCAGATGCACGGAAGGGCCCCTCGCGGGACCTTCTGGAAGACGCAGTACATCCTGGAGTACGCGGCGGGGCGGCCGTTCGCCTGGGTGGACGACGACATCACGTCGTACGACCACGAGTACGTGGACCGGAACCACCTCGCCGCCGCCCTGTTGCTGCACGTCGATCCCCGCATCGGACTGATCCGGCCGGACTTCGACGCGCTCGCGGACTGGGCGGCGGCGCTGTGACGTGGGTGCGTGCTACTGCTTGGCGGTGGCCCAGGCGTGCTGGACGACCAGGTCCGCCTTGACCTCGAGGAGCTGCGTGGCGACGGCCGAGGGAGCCGTACCGCCCCGGCCGTTGCGGGAGGCCAGCGCGCCCGGCACGTTGAGGACCGTGCGGACCTCGGGGGTCAGGTGCTCGGAGATCTTGGCGAACTGGTCGTCGGTGAGCCCGTCGAGCTCGACACCGTCGGCCTCGGCGACCTTCACGCACTCGCCCGCGACCTCGTGCGCCACCCGGAACGGCACGCCCTGCTTGACCAGCCACTCGGCGATGTCGGTGGCGAGCGAGAAGCCGGCCGGGGCCAGCTCCTCCATGCGCTCCCGGTTGACGGTGAGCGTGGCCATCATGCCGGTGAAGGCGGGCAGCAGGACCTCCAGCTGGTCGCAGGAGTCGAAGACGGGCTCCTTGTCCTCCTGGAGGTCGCGGTTGTAGGCGAGCGGCAGGGCCTTGAGGGTGGCCATCAGCCCGCTGAGGTTGCCGATGAGGCGACCCGACTTGCCGCGCGCCAGCTCGGCGATGTCCGGGTTCTTCTTCTGCGGCATGATCGACGAGCCGGTGGAGAAGGCGTCGTGCAGGGTCACGAAGGAGAACTCCTTCGTGTTCCAGATGATGATCTCCTCCGCGATGCGGGAGAGGTTGACCCCGATCATCGCGGTGATGAAGGCGAACTCGGCGACGAAGTCCCGCGAGGCCGTGCCGTCGATGGAGTTGCCGGCGGAGCCCCGCTCGAAGCCGAGGTCCTTGGCGACCGCCTCCGGGTCGAGCCCGAGGGAGGAACCGGCCAGGGCTCCGGAGCCGTACGGCGAGACGGCGGTCCGGGTGTCCCACTGACGCAGCCGCTCCGCGTCCCGGGAGAGGGACTGGACGTGGGCGAGGACGTGGTGGGCGAAGAGCACCGGCTGGGCGTGCTGGAGGTGCGTCCGGCCCGGCATGGCGACGTCCGGGTGCGCCTCGGCGAGGCCGACGAGGGCGTCCTGGAGGTCGGCGATCAGACCGCCGATGATCCGGGCGTGGTCGCGCAGGTACATCCGGAAGAGGGTGGCGACCTGGTCGTTGCGGGACCGGCCGGCGCGCAGCTTGCCGCCGAGGTCGGGACCGAGGCGCTCCAGGAGGCCCCGCTCCAGGGCGGTGTGGACGTCCTCGTCGGCGATGGTGCCGACGAACTCGCCCGAGGCGACGTCCGTTTCGAGCTGGTCGAGGCCCGCGAGCATGCGCGTCAGCTCGTCCTCGGTGAGCAGCCCGGCCTTGTGGAGCACGCGCGCGTGGGCACGGGAACCGGCGATGTCGTACGGCGCCAGACGCCAGTCGAAGTGGACCGACGCGGACAGCTTCGCGAGGGCCTCGGCGGGGCCGTCGGCGAAGCGGCCGCCCCAGAGCCGGACGTCACCGTTGTTGCTGCTCACTGCTGTGCTCCTCAGGACAAGGGTGGAGATGTACGACCGCCTTCCCCACGGCAAGTGGACGACCGGGGAGGCGGCTGTGGAACGACTAGGGGTTGCGCGAGGTCACGCCGGCGGCCGTCTTCGCGGAGAGCTCGACGATGCGATAGGCATAACTATGCAGTCCTCCGTATGTTCTGTCAATGCGGGACTCCCGGGAGCGGGACTGGCCGCCGTACGTCCCCTGGCGCGGGAGAATCCGTGGCATGGGAAAAACGCATGAGCGAATAGACGGACGACTCCGCGCCTTCATCGAGGCCCAGCCCATCTTCTTCACGGCGACCGCCCCGCTCGACGGCGACGGCACCGTCAATCTCTCCCCCAAGGGGCTGACCGGCTCCTTCGCCGTGATCGACGAACTGACCGTCGCCTACCTCGACTTCGCCGGCAGCACCGCCGAGACCGTCGCGCATCTGCGGGAGAACGGTCGCATCACCCTCATGTGGTGCGCGTTCCAGGGGCCGCCGAACATCGTGCGCGTCCATGGGCGCGGCGAGCCCGTGTTCCGGGACGACCCGCGGTGGGAGGGGCTGCTGGCGTACTTCCCGGGCATCGACGTCACCCGGCACGGGCTGCGTGCGATCGTCGTGGTCACCGCCGAGCTGGTCCGGGACAGCTGTGGATACGGGGTGCCGTTCATGGCGTACGACGAGGACCGCGATCTGCACGGGAAGCGGTTCGCGCGCGAGGACGACACCTCGCTCAGCGAGTACTTCGCGAAGAAGGAGCACATCGCGTCCAGCATCGACGGGCTCCCGGGGCTTCCCCTGCCCCTGCCACCGCTCACCCGTCCGGGTCGATGAAGACCGGCGGGGCGCGGACCGACGACGCTCGCTCGGTCCGCGCCCCGGCGGTGTGACCTCAGCGGTCGTTCTGCGCGAGCCGCAGCAGGTGGTCGGCGAGTGCCTGGCCGCCCGCCGGGTCGCGGGAGATCAGCAGCAGCGTGTCGTCACCCGCGATCGTGCCGAGGATCGCGTGGAGTTCGGCCTGATCGATGGCCGACGCGAGGAACTGGGCCGCCCCCGGCGGGGTCCGCAGGACCACCAGGTTCGCGGAGGCCTCGGCGGAGATCAGCAGTTCGCCGGAGAGCCGCCGCATCCGCTCCTCCTTGGCGGACTCGCCGAGCGGCGCCTGCGGGGTGCGGAATCCGCCCTCGCTGGGCACCGCGTAGATCAGCTCGCCGCCCGTGTTGCGGATCTTCACCGCGCCGAGCTCGTCGAGGTCGCGGGAGAGCGTCGCCTGGGTGACGCTCAGCCCGTCGTCCGCGAGGAGCTTGGCCAGCTGGCTCTGCGAGCGCACCGGCTGCCGGTTGAGGATGTCGACGATCCTGCGGTGGCGTGCGGTGCGGGTCTGCGGAACGGACGGCCCGCCGTGCTCGGATTCCTGCGCGTCGGTCATCGTCGTCTCATTCTCCGGTTCGTCCTTCCCCGTTCACCGCTTCGTCGAGGACACCGGGCAGCGCTGCCAGGAACGCGTCCACCTCCGCGTCTCCGATGATCAGTGCCGGCATCAGCCGTACGACATCGGGGGCGGGCGCGTTCACCAGGAGACCGGCATCCTGAGCCGCCTGCTGCACCTGGGGTGCGAGGGACTCGGTGAGCACGATACCCAGCAGGAGGCCCGCACCACGGACATGGGAGACCAGCGGGTGGTTCAGACCCTCGATTCCGCCGCGCAGCTTCTCGCCGAGCCGCTTGACCTCGTCGAGCGTCCCGTCGGCCGCGAGGGTGTCGAGCACGGCGAGGCCGGCGGCGCAGGCGACCGGGTTCCCGCCGAAGGTCGTGCCGTGGTGGCCGGGCTTGAAGAGCTCGGCCGCCTCGCCGAAGGCAACGGTCGCGCCGAGCGGCAGCCCGCCGCCGAGGCCCTTGGCGAGGGTGACGATGTCGGGGTCGACCCCGTCGTTGCCCTGGTACTCGAACCAGTGGCCGGTCCGGCCGATGCCCGTCTGGACCTCGTCGAGGACGAGGAGGGTGCCGGTGGCGCGGGTGATCTCGCGGGCGGCCCGGAGATAGCCGACGGGCGGGACGACGACGCCGTTCTCGCCCTGCGTCGGCTCGATGATCACCAGCGCCGTGTCCTCGGTGACCGCGGCGCGCAGGGCGTCGGCGTCTCCGTACGGGATGTGCGTGACGTCGCCGGGCAGCGGCAGGAACGGGGTCTGCTTGCCGGGCTGGCCGGTGAGCGCGAGCGCGCCCATGGTGCGGCCGTGGAAGCCGCCCTGGGTGGCGACCATGTGGGTCCGGCCGGTCAGCCGGCCGATCTTGAAGGCGCCTTCGTTGGCCTCGGCCCCGGAGTTGCAGAAGAAGACCCGACCGGGCCGGCCGAAGAGCTGGAGCAGTCGCTCGGCGAGGGCGACGGGGGGCTCGGCGACGAAGAGGTTGGAGACATGGCCGAGGGAGGCGATCTGCCGCGAGACGGCCTCGACGATCGCCGGGTGGGCGTGGCCGAGGGCGTTGACGGCGATGCCGCCCACGAAGTCGAGGTACTCGGTGCCGTCGGCGTCCCAGACCTTGGCCCCCTCGCCGCGGACGAGCGGCAGCCGGGGCGTGCCGTAGTTGTCCATCAGCGAGCCCTGCCACCGCTGGGTCAGTTCCGCGTTGCTCATTCCCCGTCCCCCGTCGTCTCGTCGGGCACGACCATCGTGCCGATGCCCGAGTCGGTGAAGATCTCCAGCAGGATCGAGTGCTGGACGCGGCCGTCGATCACGCGGGCCGTGGTGACCCCGTTGCGTACGGCGTGCAGGCAGCCCTCCATCTTGGGCACCATGCCGCTGGAGAGGTCGGGCAGCAGCTTCTCCAGCTGGCTCGCGGTGAGCCTGCTGATGACCTCGTCGCTGTGGGGCCAGTCCTCGTAGAGGCCCTCGACGTCGGTCAGGACCATCAGGGTTTCGGCGCCCAGCGCCGCAGCGAGAGCCGCAGCCGCCGTATCAGCATTGACGTTGTAGACATGTCCGTCGTCCTCGGAGCGGGCGATGGAGGAGATGACCGGGATCCGGCCGTCCTCAAGGAGCGCCTCGATGGCGCCGGTGTCGATGGCGGTGATCTCGCCGACCCGGCCGATGTCGACCTGTTCGCCCGCGATCACCGGCTGGTGCTTGGTGGCCGTGATGGTGTGCGCGTCCTCGCCGGTCATGCCGATGGCGAAGGGACCGTGCTGGTTGAGCAGGCCGACGAGCTCGCGCTGGACCTGGCCGGCGAGGACCATCCGTACGACGTCCATGGCGTCCTCGGTGGTGACGCGCAGGCCGGCCTTGAACTCGCTGACGATGCCGTGCCGGTCGAGCGCGGCGCTGATCTGGGGTCCGCCGCCGTGCACGACGACCGGCTTGAGGCCGGCGTGGCGCAGGAAGACGACGTCCTGGGCGAAGGCGGCCTTGAGCTCGTCGTCGATCATGGCGTTGCCGCCGAACTTGATGACGACCGTCTTGCCGTTGTGGCGGGTCAGCCAGGGGAGCGCTTCGATGAGGATCTGGGCCTTCGGGAGCGCGGTGTGCTTACGGGTGGGGTTCGTGGAGTCGCTCATGACGAGTACGCGCTGTTCTCGTGGACGTAGTCGGCGGTGAGGTCGTTGGCCCAGATGACGGCGGACTCGGCGCCGGCGGCGAGGTCGGCGGTGATGGTGACCTCCCGGAAGCGCATGTCGACGAGGTCGCGGTCCTCGCCGACCGAGCCGTTCTTGCAGACCCACACGCCGTTGATGGCGACGTTGAGCTGGTCGGGGTCGAAGGCCGCCTGCGTGGTGCCGATGGCGGAGAGCACCCGGCCCCAGTTGGGGTCCTCGCCGTGGATGGCGCACTTGAGGAGGTTGTTACGAGCGATGGAGCGGCCCACCTCGACGGCGTCGTCCTCGGTCGCGGCGTTGATCACCTCGATGCGGATGTCCTTGCTGGCGCCCTCGGCGTCGCCGATGAGCTGACGCGCGAGGTCCTGGCAGACGGTCGTCACGGCCTCGGCGAACTCCTCGTGCTCCGGAGTGATGCCGGAGGCGCCGGAGGCGAGGAGGAGGACGGTGTCGTTGGTGGACATGCAGCCGTCGGAGTCGACCCGGTCGAAGGTGACCTTGGTGGACTGCCGCAGGGCCGTGTCGAGGTCCTTGGCGGCGACGTCGGCGTCGGTGGTGAGCACGACGAGCATGGTGGCGAGGCCGGGGGCGAGCATTCCCGCGCCCTTGGCCATGCCGCCGACGGTCCAGCCGTCCTTGGCGACCACGGAGGTCTTGTGGACGGTGTCGGTGGTCTTGATGGCGATGGCGGCCTTCTCGCCGCCGTGCTCGGAGAGCTCGCCGACGGCCTTCTCGACGCCGGGGAGGACCTTGTCCATCGGGAGCAGCAGGCCGATGAGGCCGGTGGAGGCGACGGCGACCTCGCCGGCGCCGACCTCCAGGAGCTCCGCCACCTTCTCGGCGGTGGCGTGGGTGTCCTGGAAGCCCTGCGGGCCCGTGCAGGCGTTGGCGCCGCCGGAGTTGAGGACGACGGCCGCCAGCTCGCCGGTGGTCAGCACCTGCTGGGACCACAGGACCGGTGCGGCCTTGACGCGGTTGGAGGTGAAGACGCCGGCGGCGGCGCGGCGGGGCCCGTTGTTGACCACGAGGGCCAGGTCCGGGTTGCCGTTCTCCTTGATTCCGGCGGCGATGCCCGCTGCCGTGAATCCCTTCGCTGCGGTGACGCTCATGGAGCGACTCCAATCGTGGAAAGTCCGGTGTCCTCAGGGAGCCCGAGGGCGATGTTCATGCTCTGCACCGCGCCGCCGGCGGTGCCCTTGGTGAGGTTGTCGATGGCGCTGATCGCGATGATGCGGTTCGCGGTCCCGTCGTACGTGACCTGGACCTGAACGGCGTTGGAACCCTGAACGGACGCCGTCGACGGCCACCGGCCCTCGGGGAGCAGGTGGACGAACGGCTCGTCCGCGAAGGCCTTCTCGTACGCGGCCCGTACCGTCTCGGCCGTCGTCCCGGGCTTCGCAGGCGCGGAGCAGGTGGCGAGGATGCCGCGCGGCATGGGGACGAGGGTCGGCGTGAAGGAGACGGTGACCCGCTCGCCGGCCAGGGGGCTGAGGTTCTGGCTCATCTCGGGGGTGTGCCGGTGGCCGCCGCCGACGCCGTACGGGGTCACGGAGCCCATGACCTCGCTGCCGAGCAGGTGCGGCTTGAGGGCCTTGCCCGCACCGGAGGTGCCGCTGGCGGCCACGATCACGGCGTCGGGTTCGGCGAGACCGTTCTCGTACGCGGGGAAGAGCGCGAGCGAGACGGCGGTGGGGAAGCAGCCGGGCACCGCGATGCGCTTGGACCCCTCCAGCGCGGCACGGGCACCCGGCAGTTCGGGAAGGCCGTAGGGCCAGGTCCCGGCGTGCGGGGACCCGTAGAACTTCTCCCAGTCGGCGGCGTCGTTCAGCCGGAAGTCGGCGCCCATGTCGACGACGAGGACGTCGGGGCCGAGCTGCTCGGCGACCGCGGCGGACTGGCCGTGCGGCAGCGCGAGGAAGACGACGTCGTGTCCGGCCAGCTCCTCGGCGGTGGTCGGCGCGAGGACGCGGTCGGCGAGCGGGAGGAGGTGGGGCTGGAGGGCCCCGAGCTTCTGGCCGGCGTTGGAGTGGCCGGTCAGGGTGCCGATCTCCACCTCGGGGTGGGTGAGGAGGAGACGCAGGAGTTCTCCACCCGCGTATCCACTCGCGCCTGCCACTGCTGCTCGTACCGTCATCGAAACCCTCCTCCTGGATGGCATGACTATACGCAGACCCGCAGTTTTATGCAAAGCATGGCCATTGATCCACGGAAGCGAAGAATCCGATTCGTGGCCGCATCCGCAGGCCCTTGGGAACCTCCCGGACCACCGGCATCGCCGCACGCTGTGCGGCACCGCTTCGGGAGGAGCCTGTCCGTCCACAGCGGACGACACATGACAGACAAATGACAAAGGCAAGGAGGTTCACCCACTCCTTGCCACTCTCAACATATAGCACGAGGGGGGCCTTGCGGCAAGGCCCCCCTCGTGGCGCAGAATCTCCGAGTCAACGCCAGGACCTGCGGGAACGCGGTGTTCGCGGCGTACGTGAGCTTTCTTCGAACGGGGCGTTTCTCATGATGGACGTGATCGTGGTCGGCAGCGGACCGACCGGCTTGATGCTGGCCGCCGAGCTGCGGCTGCACGGTGTGCGGGTGCTCGTGGTGGACAAGGAGGCGGAGCCGACGCGGCAGTCCCGCGCGCAGGGTCTGCACGTGCGCAGCATCGAGGTCATGGACCAGCGCGGTCTGCTGGAGCGCTTCCTCTCGCTCGGGCAGCAGATCACGGCCGGCGGCTTCTTCGCCGGGCTCAGCAAGGCATGGCCGACGGGACTGGACACGGCCCATTCGTACGTCCTCGCCATCCCGCAGCAGGTCACCGAGGGTCTGCTGGCCGAGCACGCCACCGAGGTCGGCGCCGAGATCCGGCGCGGCTGCGAGCTGGTCGGGCTGCGCCAGGACGACGAGGGGGTGACCGTCGAGCTGGCGGACGGGACGGAGCTGCGCTCGCGCTTCGTCGTCGGCTGCGACGGCGGCCGCAGCACGGTGCGCAAGCTGCTCGGTGTCGGCTTCCCCGGCGAGCCCTCCAGGGTGGAGACGCTGCTGGGCGAGATGGAGCTGACCACCTCGCCGGAGGAGATGGCCGCCGTGGTGGCCGAGGTCCGCAAGACCCATCAGCGGTTCGGCACCATGCCGCTGGGGGACGGGGTGTACCGGGTCGTCGTGCCCGCCGAGGGGGTGGCCGAGGACCGTACGACCGCGCCGACCCTGGACGAGTTCAAGGTGCAGCTGCGGTCGTTCGCCGGCACCGACTTCGGCGCGCACTCACCGCGCTGGCTCTCCCGCTTCGGCGACGCCACCCGGCAGGCCGAGCGCTACCGCGTCGACCGGGTGTTCCTGGCCGGCGACGCGGCGCACATCCATCCGCCGACCGGCGGTCAGGGGCTCAACCTGGGCATCCAGGACGCCTTCAACCTCGGCTGGAAACTGGCCGCCGAGATCGCCGGCTGGGCACCCGAGGGGCTGCTCGACAGCTACCACGCCGAACGGCACCCGGTGGCCGCCGACGTGCTGGACAACACCCGCGCGCAGATCCAGCTGATGTCGACCGAGCCCGGTCCCCAGTCGGTGCGCCGCCTGCTGGCGGAACTGGTGGAGATCGAGGAGGTGGACCGGTACCTGATCGAGAAGATCACCGCGATCAAGGTCCGCTACGACTTCGGCGAGGGCCACGACCTGCTCGGCCGACGGATGCGCGACCTGCGGCTGAAGCACGGCCGCCTCTACGAGCGGATGCACGCCGGCCGCGGTCTCCTGCTCGACCAGACCGGCAGGCTCTCGGTGGCGGGCTGGGAGGACCGCGTCGACCACGTCGTCGAGGTCAGCGAGGAACTCGACGTACCCGCCGTACTGCTGCGGCCCGACGGCCACGTGGCATGGGTGGGCGAGGACCAGAAGGAACTGCTCGGGCGGCTGCCCGAGTGGTTCGGCGCCGCGGCCGGCTGAGCACGCGGATGTGGCCCCTCGGCATCCCGCTCGGTGCGCCCTCGCGGCGAGCAGGCGGTGCGGATGACGTCCTCGGCGCGGGGGTCGCCGCTGTCGCCGAGGGCGAGGACGGAGCGGATCCCGGCGAGCGCCGGTCCGGCATGCCGGGCGTCGCGGATGGACGCCGGGAGGCCGAGGCGGAGGAGCTGGGCCGCCGGATCTTCGGGCCGCTGCTCGGCCACGAGGGTCGCGCGCCGATGGGCCCTACCCGTACGTGAGGGGATTGGGGAGCCGCGTCCAGAGGTCGTTGCCGCCCTTCGGATCCAGCCGCATCAGCGTGAGCGCCTTCGCCGGGAGCGGTTGCGTGCGCAGGGCGTGAAGGTCCGGGGTCGGTGCGAGGTCCCGGGTGGCGGCTTCCAGGATCGCGCCGAGGGTCGGCGCGTCGCCGGCCAGCGGGCCGAGCGCGCCGGTGACCAGGCTGCCGAGGACCTTGTCGCGGAGCGCGGCCGGGTCGTCGTTCAGGAGCCGGCCGCTCACGGGCGGGGCCGGGACACCGTGTCGGGCCAGGCGTGCGGGGCTGATACGGATGTCGGCGAGGTCGCGGTAGACGAGACGGCGGGCTCGGCCCCGGGCGTCGATGACGGCGAGCAGGTTCTGGCCGTGCGCCTCCAGGGCCACCCCGAGGTCGAGCAGGTCCAGGCAGACGCCGAGGGCCAGTCGCGCGAACTCGACGCTGCGGTCGAGTCGTTCACCCGGTTCGCAGGGCCCGAGGAGTGCCGGCAGGGCTGCCACCGGAACGACCTTCTCCCCGGCCGCCGCATCCGCGTGGACGTGGGGTGGCCGGCGCAGGATCGCCGCCAGGTCGGCGCTTCCCGCTCCCGCCGCCGCCCATGTGCGGGCGATGTGCAGACGGCCGTCGAGCCGTCGGACGAGGCGCTCGACGAAATCGGACGTGGCGACGGCGTGGGTGACGCCGTACGCCGAGATGTCCCGCACGGTCGAGGTGAGCCGCGTGCTCAACGCCGTCTTGACGTGCATGTCCCCGCCCGTGTCGAGCGTACGCAGCGACAGCAGGGGGTGCGCGGCCGGACCGGGCCCCATCGGGAGACCGGACAGGACGTGCCGGGCCTGCCAGGGATGGACGGGGATCAGGACGGAGCGGCCGTCGCGGAGTTCGCGTGGCCATGCCCCCGACACCTGGGCACCCTCGACGACGGCCAGCCGCAGGGAGACCACGGGCCGGTGCTCCGGCGCATACGCCAACTGCTCGGCTGCGGAGAAGCCCGGTCGGGAGCGGCAGCCGGGGTGGTAAGGGTGCCCGTCGGTCGTCCCCTGCTCCCACTCCCACGGGCGGCTCGCGGACGGAACCGGTGGCCGGGGCGCCGTACGGGAGAGCGCCAACGACGCGACGCTGTGGTCGAGCTCGGTGGCGAACGCTCCGCCCCGCGGCACGGCCAGGGCCGCCAGCAGTTCGGCCGGATGGTCGAACAGGGCACCGTCCAGGTCGAGCCCGGTGACCGTCGCGGCGGTCGCCCAGGGGTCCGAGAGCGGGCCGCGCAGAGACCGTCCGTCGGCCAGGCGCAGGGTGACACCCTCGCGGTCGGTCGTACGCGCCGTGATCCAGGGAAGCGGCTCGTGGACCAGCCCGCGCCAGAGTCGGGTCAGGACCGCCGCCCGCGCGTCCGGAAGTGCCGTGACGTACGCGGTGGTCGACGCGGGGCGGACGGTGTCCAGCTCGGCGACGAGCGTGCGCTCCGCGACGGTTCGACACATGGGGATGTTCTATCGCAGGACCCGGCAATCCACACATACTGATGTCGATGAAGAGACTCAGCCGGGCCGCTGACGCACTGGCCGTGACGCCACTGCTCAACTGCCTGCTCCGCGAGGCCGCGGAGCCGATCGGAGGGCCGGCCGGCGACCCGGACGACGGGTACACCGTCCACCGGCTTCGGGTCAGCGGGCGGCTCCTGCGGGTGCGCCCCGGCCAACGCCCCTCCGAGCCGGAGCTGTGGAACGGCCGTACGTGGCGGATCCTGCGCCACGCCGCGCTCGTCGACCTCGCCGTCCGGGAGATGCGTGCCTCCACCGGGCGATCCAACCCCGCCCTGGCCGCCGAGATGGCCGCCAGCCGCACCGCCGTGAAGGCCGCACTCGCCGCCCGCGCACGTGCCGTACCACCCGAGGACCTCTGGCTGCGGTCCGAGCAGTCGCTGGTGATGGGCCATCCCCATCACCCGGCACCCAAGGCACGCACCTGCGACGGCTCCTCCACCGCCTGGCTGCGCTACGCGCCCGAGGCGTACGCCCGGTTCCCGCTCGTGTTGCTGGGCGTTCGCGAGGACGCGGTGGTCGAGGACGGCGACACCGGGGCGCTCGACGCCCTCGGCGAGGCGCCCCCCGGCTACCGCCTGCTTCCCGGCCACCCCTGGCAGCTCGCACTCTGCGGCCGGACTCCGCGGATACGCGCCGCCTTCGCCGAGGGACGCCTCATCCGGCTGGGCATCACACCCGTGCCGGCACGACCGACGGCTTCGGTGCGCACACTGCACATCCCCGGGGACGGCTCACGGGACGGCGGGGGCCTCTTCCTGAAGTTCAGTCTCGACGTGCGGATCACCAATGACATCCGCCGGATCCGACGGCACGAGCTGCACCATGTACGCCGCACCGACCCGCTGGTCGCCGCGGCCTTCGCCACCATGGGCGGTCCGGCGGCCTGGCTCAGCGACCGCGGCCACCGCACGGTCGACGGCCTCGTGGAGACCTGTGCCGTCCTCGTCCGGGACGGCCTCGACCGGCATCTGGTGCCCGGTTCGACCGCCGTGCTGACCGCCGCGCTCGCCGAGGGCTTCCGCGGCAACCCCCTCGACCGGATCGCCGATCCCCTGCCCTGGTGGTCGGCGTATCTGCGATGCGTCGTGCCGCCCGTCCTGGAGGCGTTCGCCCGCTTCGGCGTGGCCGTGGAGTGCCACGCGCAGAACACTCTGATCGCCGTGGACGCCCAGGGGACACCCGTCCAGGCCGTCTTCCGCGACGCGGAGGGGGCCAGGACGATCCCGCTGACGCCCCGCGCGGCGGCCTGGCGAAGGCTCGTGTACTGCCTCGTCGTCAACAACCTCTCCGAGATCGCCGGCGCGCTCGCCCGGCGCTTCCCGGGATGCGCCACCGCGCTGTGGGCCTCGGCCCGCGACGAGTTCGAGCGAGGCGGCCGGCCGCGGGGGCTCCCCGACGTCGACGACCTCCTCGACGCGCCGACCGTCCCCGGCAAGGCCAATCTGCTCTCCCGCTGGATCGACGCGGACGGCACCGAACCCTGCTACCTGCCCGTGCCCAACCCGCTCACGGACCGGAACGGCTCCGGAGCCTGACGGCTCGTCAGCCGCGCGGACCGGGGCGCAGGATCCCCAGCCAGGGAATGTTCAGCGCCCAGGTGCCGTCCGGTCCCGGGGGCGCCTGCATGACATGGCGCGAAGCCTCTCGTGGCACCACGCCGGCCTCGCCGGACCCCGGCTCCGGCCGGACGAAGCATCCCGTCACCAGGCATCCGATCACCGACATCAGCAGCCCACGTCTCCACCGACGTCTCATCCGCAACCCCCGTCCCCCGGAACCGGCACCACGGTAGGGCGGCCATCGGCCCGTACGCCAGGCTGCCGTCACACCCTGCCTCTCGCGCACGTCATCGCACTGACGGAAGCGACGAGGAGTGATGACCACCATGGACGACCACGAGTTTCTCGCCCGACGGTTCGACGCCCACCAGGATCGGCTGCGGGCCGTCGCCCTCCGGATGCTCGGATCTCACGGCGAGGCGGAGGAGGCGCTGCGCGAGGCGCGGGGTCGGCTCGGCAAGGTCGAGAGGTGGCTGGAGATCGCTGTCGGGCGAGTGTGCGTGGGCAGGCTCCGGACGCGACGGGCGGAGGGGTACGGGCGGGGTGGGGCGACCCCTGGGCCGGAGGGGCCGGGGGGCGCGGAGGACGGTGTCGACTCCGTGTGGCTCGCGCTGCTCGTCGTACTGGACTCACTGGATGCGGACGAGCGGCTGGCGTACGCCCTGCACGACCTGTTCGGCCTGCCGCTGCGCGAGGTCGCACGGATCACCGGCCGTACGCCCGAGGAGGCGGGGAGACTCGCCGGACGGGCGCGGCTCCGGGTGCGGGGCGCCGGCGGGGCGGAGCCGAAGGCCGAGCCGGAGCCCCGGCGCACGGTGATCGAGGTGTTCCTCGCGGCCGCTCGCGCGCGGGACGCGCGTGCCCTCGCCGCCGTTCTGGACCCCGATGTCGTGGCGTACTCCGAGAACGGCTCGGTCCACGGCGCGCCCGCCGTCGCCGAGGGAGCCGCCGGGTTCGCCGCGGTGGCGAGACCGGCGTTGGTGAACGGGGCACCGGGGGTCGTGGCTTTCAGGGAGGGACGCCCGGTCCGCGCGGTGGCGTTCACGATCCGGGGCGAGCGGATCACGGTCCTCGACGTCACGACGGACGAGGAGCGGTTGCGGGGGCTCGACCTGGTCTTCCCGGAGTGGTGAGCGCATGCCGCCGTGGACCACCGGCCGTAACTCCGATGCGCGTCCCGTCCTGGCCGCCGTGGGGCGCGGACTCGAGCCGGCACACGAGGAGTACCGGGACACGGTCGCCGACCCCGACGGCTACCGGCTCGACCGCCCTCCCGTCTGCTTGACGGCCCGCAGCACCACGAACTTCGGGTCGCTCGCGACCAGTTCGCAGGAGCCGAAGATGCGGCGCAGTGTGACGTGGTAGCCGAGGTGGCGGTTGCCGACGACCCATAGCTCCCCGCCCGGCCGCAGCGCCCGCCGCGCGTCGGTGAACATCCGGCGCGCGGTGCGGTCGGTGGTGGCCTGGTGGCTGTGGAACGGCGGGTTGTTGAGCACGACGTCGACCGACCCGGGCGGGAGCTCCGTCAGCCCGTCCCCGACCAGGAACTCGGCCGTGCGGCCGGGCTCGGCGTGGGTACGGAAGTTCTCCTCGGCGGAGGCGACGGCCTGGTAGGACTCGTCGGCGAAGACCAGCTCGGCCTCGGGCTCGGTGAGCGCGACGGCCAGGCCGACGACTCCGTTTCCGCACCCCAGGTCGGCGACCCGGGCGCTGCCGAGGCCCTTCGGCAGGTGCTGGAGGAAGAAGCGGGTGCCGATGTCGAGGCGGTCGGCGCAGAAGATCCCGGCCTGGTTGGCGACGGTCCGGCCGGCGACGATCGCGGCGTCGGCGGGGAGTTCGTA
Source organism: Streptomyces sp. NPDC059567 (assembly GCF_042735655.1). NCBI lineage: Bacteria > Bacillati > Actinomycetota > Actinomycetes > Kitasatosporales > Streptomycetaceae > Streptomyces > Streptomyces sp. NPDC059567. Next base: position 16,930 of record NZ_JBHWBS010000103.1, read on the forward strand.
CCGGTACGGCCAGGGGTTGGCCGCCCGCCGAAGTCCCGGATCCGGGGTGCAGAAGATCAGCCGGGCCTTCTTCGCGGCGAGCGAGGTGCGGGTGGGGCCGAGGATCTTCTCGAACAGCTGGAGCGTGGAGGTGTGGATGTCCTTGACCATGCCGGTGCCGACGATCACGGTCCCCTCGTGCACGGCGGGCGCGAGCCGGTGGAGCTGGTCCTCCAGGAGCGCGAGGCTCTTGGGGACCCGCACGAGCAGGACGTCGACGCGCTCGGGCGGCGGGTCCTGGGTGGTGAGCAGCGAGACGGCGTCCGGCGCGGCCCCGGAGCGGGCCAGGTTCTCCTCGGTGGCCCGGCGGCCGAGGTAGGAGTCGGAGATCTGCGTGAGGGCGGCGGGGCGCCGTGCGGCGAGGGCGGTGGTCAGCGCGCCCCAGCGGTCGCCGACGACGGCGACCGCGCCGGACAGGTCGGTGTCCGTCTCGGTCAGGTGCCGCAGCAGGTACTCGTCGGACGCGTCCCAGGCTCGCAGGGAGTCGCGCGGGTCCTCGGGGAAGCGGGTGAGCGGAAAGTCGCCCCATGACGTGGTCAAACGGTTCATCGTGGTCCCAGGCTAGCCGGTCGGCCGCCTCGGCGATGCCGCCCCACAGTGCGCCGAGGAGGAGCTCGGGCGTCGAGGCGTCGGGGAAGCCCTCGTCGGTGGCGATCGCGGTCGTGACGGGGTCGATCTCGGCCATCCGGCGCACGGTCTCCGCCTCGGTCCCGGCCGCCTCGACGACACTGCGCAGGAACAGGACCGTGGCCGCCGTCGCGAGCGGTTCAGCCGACGGCCGCCTGGAGGTGGAGGTGCCACAGACCGGGGCGGCCGGTGAGCGTGACCGTGGACAGCGGGCGGACGTCGACGTTCCAGAAGGTGGCGGGCGGCGCCTTGAGCGCGTACACCAGCGCCGCCCGTACGACGGCGGGTTCGGCGACGGCCACGATGGAGCCGTCGTCGGCGGGCCGGGTGTCGAGCCATCCCCCTATCCGCGAGATGAAGGCGAGGAGGGTCTCGCCGCCGTGTGGGGCGGTCCGCGGGTCGGCGAGCCAGGCGTCGACGGCGGCCGGTTCCAGGGCGGCGACCTCGGCGAGGGTCAGTCCGCGCCAGCGGCCCATGTCGCAGTCGCGCAGCGCGGGCTGGGCCAGCGGGGCGTAACCGAGGGCCGTGCCGGTGGCGCGGCTGCGGGGCGTCGGGGAGCAGTAGCGCAGCTCGGCCGCGCCGAGCGGGACCAGCGCGTGTGCGGCGAGCTGCACCTCGTACCAGCCGGCCTCGTCGAGCGGCCGGTCGTCGTCGAACCGCTCGGCGAGCAGCGAGGAGCTGCGCGCAGCGGCGACGAGCGTGACCCGAAGACCCATGGCCGCGATCGTGAGGCCGGAAGCCCGGCAGGTCAAGAGGGCATATGCACGGGCTCCGACCGAGGCGGCGGGTGGGCCGTGCGGTCAGTGGCGCCCGAGAGCCATCCACTTGTCCGGGTTGCGCAGGGACTCAAAGCCGACCTTCTCGTACACACCGTGCGCGTCGTCCGTGGCGAGCAGGATTCGGCGAAGACCGTACGGCTCCATGTGGTCGCGGACCGCCGTCACGAGCGCGGTGCCGAGCCCCGTACCGCGGGCAGGCCGGTCGACGTAGACGTCGCAGAGCCAGGCGAAGGTGGCGTGGTCGGTGACGACCCGGGCGTATGCGGCGATCTCGCCCGTCTCGCGGTGGTACGCCGCGAAGTTGAGGGAGCCGTCGATGGCCCGGTCCTGGGTGTCGCGGGGACGGTCGAGCGCCCAGTAGGCGTCGGTGGAGAGCCAGAGGTGGATCCGGGCCCGGTCGAGTCGCCCGGGGTCGGTGGAGATCTCGTACGCGCTGTGCGTGAGGACCGGTGGGGTGGTCGGGTTGGTCATGGACGGAAGGCTTCCAGTTCGTCGCGGCGACTGTCATTCGATTTCGGGCGCCGTCTCACGGCGTGAGCTCGTCCACCGCCGTCCGCAGCCGCCGCACGCCCTCGGCGATCTCGGCGGGTCCCGCCACGCCCGCGAAGCTCAGGCGGATGTGGCCCGCGGGGGGTTCGGCGCAGAAGTAGGGGCGTCCGGGGGCGACGGCGACGCCCGCGCGGAGGGCGCCGGCGACGAGGGCGGGTTCGGGGAGGGTGTCGGGGAGCCGGAGCCAGAGCTGGTAGCCGCCGAAGGGGATGTGAGGCAGCGCCAGTTCGGGGAGATGGAGGGCGAGGGCCGCGGCCATGGTGTCGCGGCGGTTCCTCAACTCCTGGGAGACGGCGCGCAGATGGCGGCTCCAGGCGGGCGAGCCGACGAGTTCCAGGGCGGCCTCCTGGAGCGGGCGGGCGACGAAGAAGCTGTCGACGACCTGGATGGCGCGCAGCCGTTCCAGCACGGGGCCGCGGGCGGCGAGGGCGCCGACGCGCAGGCTCGGCGAGGTGGGCTTGGTCAGGGAGCGGACGTGGACGACGACGCCGTCCGGGTCCTCGGCGGCGAGGGGTGCGGGCAGCGGGCCGGCGTCCTCGTGGACCAGTCGGCGGGCGAAGTCGTCCTCGATGACGAAGGCGCCGGCCGCGCGGGCGATCCGGACGACGTCGCGCCGGCGCTCGGCGGCGAGGACGGCGCCGGTCGGGTTCTGGAAGAGCGGCTGGCCGACGAAGACCCGGGCTCCGGTGGCCCGGAAGGCGGCTTCCAGCAGGTCGGGGCGGACGCCGTCGGCGTCGGCCGGGACGGGGACGGGACGCAGGCCCGCGGCGCGGGCGATGGCGAGCATCCCGGGGTAGGTCGGTGACTCGACGAGGACGTGCGTGCCGGGCGGGGCGAGGGCCCTCAGCGCGGTGGTGATGGCGGACTGGCCGCCCGCGGTGATGAGGACGTCGGCGGCGGTGACGGTGCCGCCGATCTCGCGGGCGAACCACTCGCGCAGCTCGGGCAGGCCGTCGGTGGGCGGCCGGCCCCAGGCGCCGGGGCGGCGCCCCGCGCGGGCCAGCGCGGCGGCCATGGCACGTTCGGGCTGGAGCGCGGGGTGCAGATAGCCGCCGTTGAACTCGACGACGCCCGGCGGCGGCGCCGACAGCGTCACGAGCACGCCGGAGGCGTCGACGGCCCGGGGGACGAGCTCGGTCGCGGTGTCGGCGCTGAGCGCCACCTCCTGCCAGGAGGTGTCCCCCACGACGGGCGTCCGCGTGCGAGGCTCGGCCCGGAACGCCCCGGCGCCCGGCCGGGTGACGACGAGGCCCTCGGCGGCCAGCTGGGCGAGCGCCCTGGTGACGGTCACCGGGGAGACGCGGTAGCGCTCGACGAGAGCACGGCTCGACGGCAGCTTTCCACCAGGTGAGTAGCGGTCGAGCTCCGCCCTCAGGGAGTTGGCCAGTTCAAGGACACTGCTACGCTCGTGCATGACAGCACAGAATAGCGCTACTCCCACTTCGGCGATAGCGGTCGGCAGCACCACCACCGCCTCCCCGCAGACCCGCGGCACGCTCCTCGCCGCGCTGGGCGTGGTCTCGTTCTCGCTCACCTTCCCCTCCACCGCCTGGGGCCTGGAGAGCTTCGGCCCCTGGTCCCTGGTGGCCCTGCGCTCGACACTCGCCGCGCTCATCGCCGGCGCGTTCCTGCTCGCGATGAGGGTCCCGCTGCCCGAGCGCCGCCACTGGGCGGGGCTCGCCGTCGTCGCCGGGGGTGTCGTGGTGGGCTTCCCGCTCCTGACCACCCTCGCCCTGCAGACCTCCACGACCTCGCATGCCGCCGTGGTCGTCGGTCTGCTGCCGCTCACCACGGCGGCCTTCGCCGCGATCCGTACGGGCCGCCGCCCGTCGCGTACGTTCTGGATCGCGGCCCTCGCCGGCGCGGCGGTGGTCATCGCCTTCACGGTCCAGCAGAGCGGCGGCGCCCTGTCCACGGGCGATCTGTACCTCTTCGGCGCGCTTCTGGTCTGCGCGGCCGGATACACCGAGGGCGGCAGGCTCGCCCGGATCATGCCGGGCTGGCAGGTCATCGGCTGGGCGCTGATCCTCTGCCTGCCGCTGATGGTCGTCGGTTCGGCCGTCGCGCTCTCCGTCGAGCCCGTCCTACTGGGCGCCCACGGCGTCATCGGGCTGGTCTGGGTCGCGGCCGGCTCCACCTTCTTCGGCATGTACGTCTGGTACGGGGGCATGGCGGCGATCGGCATCCCCAAGGCGAGCCAGCTCCAGCTGGCGCAGCCGCTGCTGACCCTCGTCTGGTCGGTCTCGCTGCTCGGCGAGTCGCTGCCCCTCGCCGCGCCGCTCGCCGCCGTCGGGGTCCTGGTCTGCATCGCGGTGACCCAGCGCACGAAGAGCTGAACGCGCGCACGGGGGTGATGCGGGTCACAATGGCGGACGTAGACTCCGAAGTAGGGCAGGCACGGCCGCGAGGAGGTCACCCCCGATGCAAGCGACAGTGGGCGACAAACTGCTGGTGCACGGCCGGACCGTCGGTCAGCACGACCGTACGGCCGAGGTCCTTCAGGTGCTGGGAGAGAACGGCACCCCTCCGTACCGGGTGCGTTTCGACGACGACGGCCACGAGGCCCTGATGGCACCGGGCCCCGACACCGTCGTGCGTCATCACGAGAAGATGTGAGGCGAATCGACTAGCGCGGCGGGAGGACCGCGGTCGGGTAGTGATCCGCCACGACGGCGGCCATCGCCCCGATCCGGTCCGACGTGACCTGCGACGCCGAGAAGAAGCAGTGCCCGCCCACCCCCGCGTAGTCGTCGGCGAGCGTCAGATGGCGGGAGAGTTCCTGCGGGTCCTGCCAGGCGGTCGTCTGGGTGAGGTCACCGCACTTGTAGAGCGCCTCGCCGATGTAGAGATCGACGCCGGTGCCCCGCACCACCGCGTCCCACCAGGGCACGAGCGTGGCGTAGTCGGCGGTGGCGTAGCCGATGTTCCAGTACAGCTGCGGGATCACGTAGTCGATCCACCCCTCCTTGATCCACTTCCTGGAGTCGGCGTAGAGATCGTCGTAGCTCTGGAACCCCATCGGGGTGTCCGAACCCGCCGGGTCGGTGGAGACGTTGCGCCAGATCCCGAAGGGGCTGATGCCGAAGATCTGCTGTGCGTCGATCTCCTTGATCCGGGCGGCCGTCTCGGAGACCAGGAGGTCGACGTTGTTCCGCCGCCAGGCCGCCCGGCTCGCGAAGTCTCCGCCGTACTGCTCGTAGGCGTCGTCGTCGTCGAAGACCTCGCCGGCGACCGGATACGGGTAGAAGTAGTCGTCCCAGTGCACGGCGTCGATGTCGTACCGGCGGACGGCGTCGAGCATCGCGTCCTGGACGAAGCGGCGGACCTCGGGCAGCCCGGGGTTGTAGTAGAGCTTCCCGCCGTACGTCACGATCCACTGCGGGTTGCGCCGGGCCGGGTGGGTGGTGGTCAGCCGGCTGAGATCCGTGTGATTCGCCACGCGGTACGGGTTGAACCAGGCATGCAGCTCGAGACCCCGCTTGTGGGCCTCCTCGACGGCCGTCCCCAGCGGGTCCCAGCCCGGATCGCGCCCTTGTACGCCGGTGAGGCACTCCGCCCACGGCTCGTGCGGCGAGGGCCACAGGGCGTCGGCGCTCGGCCGCACCTGGAGGATCACGGAGTTCAGCCTGCGCTCGACCGCCATGTCCAGATGGGCGCGGAGTTCGGCCCGTTGCCGGTCGGGGGTGAGGCCCGGGCCGGAGGGCCAGTCGACGTTGGAGACCGTCGCCACCCACATGCCGCGGAACTCACTCGCCGCTTTCCGCCTTTTTCGTACCGACGCCGTCATGTCGGCGCGTTCCACGCCCGCGGCGCCCGCCACACCCGCGGCGCCGGCGACGGAAAGTGCCGCCAGAGCCGTGCCCGCCACGAACCCTCTTCTGCCGATCGATCCCATATGTCACCCCTCAGGTGTTGGATACGTCACACGCATGAGCAGATCATGCCCGCCCCGGACGATCGATCATCGGTTAATGAGCGGTAACGTCGTGGGGTCGAGGCGGACGCACCGGAATCACACGGGGCCCGCCGCCAGAGAAGAGCGAAAGGCACGAGGTGACGGACTCCATGGCCGACATTGAGCGCGTCGGAGTGGTGGGCTGCGGCCAGATGGGCGCGGGCATCGCGGAGGTGTGTGCCCGCAGCGGCCTCGAGGTGAAGGTCGCCGAGACCACCGGCGAAGCGCTGGAGATCGGTCGCACGCGGCTCTACAACTCGCTCGCGAAGGCCGCCGAACGCGGCAAGATCAGCGAGGAGGAGCGCGACGCGACGCTGGCGCGACTCAGCTTCACCACCGACCTGGGCGAGTTCGCCGACCGCGACCTCGTCATCGAGGCCGTCGTCGAGAACGAGCAGGTCAAGACCGAGATCTTCCAGGTGCTCGACCAGGTGGTGACCCGGCAGGACGCGATCCTCGCCTCCAACACCTCCTCGATCCCGCTGGTGAAGCTCGCGGTGGCGACCTCGCGTCCCGACCAGGTCATCGGCATCCACTTCTTCAACCCGGCCCCGGTGCAGAAGCTCGTCGAGCTGATCCCGGCCCTCACCACCTCCGAGGGCACGATCAGCCGTGCGCAGGCCTTCGCCGAGAAGGTGCTCGGCAAGCACGCCATCCGCGCCCAGGACCGGTCCGGCTTCGTGGTCAACGCGCTGCTCGTCCCGTACCTGCTCTCCGCGATCCGGATGTTCGAGTCGGGCATCGCGAGCCGCGAGGACATCGACAACGGCATGGAGTTCGGCTGCGCCCACCCGATGGGTCCGCTGAAGCTCGCCGACCTGATCGGCCTGGACACGATCGTGTCGATCGCCGACTCGATGTACACCGAGTACAAGGAGCCGCTGTACGCCGCTCCCCCGCTGCTCCAGCGGATGGTGGACGCGGGCCGGCTCGGCCGCAAGACCGGCTCGGGTTTCTACCCGTACCCCTGAGCCCCGTGATCACCGTTCGGCCCGTACACCCGCACAGGTACGGGCCGTTCGGCGTTCCACCGCCCTGTCGGCCGAGCCGGTGCGGTCAGCCGAGCCGCAGATGGTGCAGCATCAGCAGCCCGGCGGCCATGTTGGCCGCCGGGATCTCGCCCCGGGCGATCATGTCGGGGACCAGTTTGAGCGGTATCCACTCCCGCCGCGAGGACTCGAATTCGTCCTCGGGCGGGCCGATGTACGTGGCCTCCTCGGTCCAGTAGAGGTGGTGCCGGGCATCGGTGAGGCCGTTGGACGGCTCGACGGTGAGGAGATGGCGCAGGGGCCCCGGGCGCCAGCCCGTCTCCTCCTCCATCTCGCGGGCCGCGGCCGTCTCCAGGTCCTCGCCGTCCTCGACGACACCGGCGGCCAGCTCCCAGCCCCAGCTGTCGGTGATGAAGCGGTGCCGCCAGAGCATGAGGACTTCGTTGGCCTCGTTGACGGCGGTCGCGACGGCGACCGGGCGGAGCCGGATCAGATAGTGGTCGAGGTGGCGGCCGTCCGGGAGTTCGACGTCCGCGAGGTTCACCCGGAACCAGCGGTTCTCATAGACAGGTTGTTCGCTCAGTTTCGTCCACTGCACGTTTCTGCCACCTTCCGATTGGTCGGTGGCAATATGGCAGCAGTCCGGGGCTCACAGGGGAACGCGCAGCGCTCCGTCGATGAGTTCGGCCGCCTCGCGCGCGTCCCCGCACTCGCTCGCCAGCAGGTGTTCCCGTACGATCCGCAGCCGGTCACGCAGCCGCTGGGACTCCATGCCGCGCGCCCGCTCGGTCATCTCCACGGCCGTCCGCGCCGCCTCGTCGGCCTCGCCCTGCCGCAGCTCGATCTGGCACAGCATCGCCAACCGGTGCACCCTGCCCCGGTCGTGCGCCGGCGTCTCCACGGCCGCCCGCGCATGCTCCCGCGCCCCAGGAAGATCACCCAGACTGAGCAGCGCCTCGGCGACCTGGACATTGACGAGCCCCGGCTGCACATAGCCCGTCTCGGCCGGCTCGTGCCCGGGACGGATCCGCTCCGCCTCCGCCTCCGCCCGCCGGATGCAGGCCAACGCGGCCGCCCCGTCGTCGAGATGGGCGTACGCCTTCGCCTGCATCGCGGAGAGATCGGCCGCGAGCGCCGGAGTGATCTGCCCGCCGGCCGCGCGGAGCGCCGCCTCGGCGAACGCCACCGCCTGCCGGTACTCCCCCATGAACAGCGACTGGTTGACGAGCAGCGCGATCACATACGCGCCGAGGCCGCGGTCCCCGCTCGCCTTCGCGAGCCGCAGCGCCTGGTGGAAGTAGCGCTGCGCCAGGCCGTGCGCGTCGGAGTCGTACGCGCAGATGCCGGCCACCGCCACCAGACCACCCGTGGCGCGGTGCAGTTGGCGGCCCAGACCGTCGCTGTACGCGCCCCGAAGCAGCGGCGCGGTCTCCGCGTTGAGGAAGCCCACGATCCGCACCCGGGTCGCGATGCCGCCGGCCTTGCGGTACATCTGCTCGTAGTGCGCCCGGGCGGCGCTGAGCATCGTGATGTCGGCCATCGACACCCGGGTCCGGCCGTCGCGGGACACGTCGGAGTCCTCCGGCGGGTTCTCCCACTCCCAGACCGGCATCACGGCCGGGGTGCCGGTGACGGCCTGCGCACCGAGTATGTGCGGCCGCTGCTGCTCGTCGGAGCGCCAGAGCGCGGTGGCCCGCTCGACGAACCCCGAGAGCGGCGAACCGTGCGCGAGGGCGCCGCCCTGCACGCCCAGGCCGATGTCGTCGAGGGTGACCGCCCGGTGCAGCCGCGCGGCCAGCACCTCGCAGATCAGGTCGGGGACCTGTCCGCGCGGCCGCTGGCCCTTCAACCAGCGGGCGACGGCCGTGTGTTCGTACCGCAGGGCGAGGCCCCGGGAGCGGCCCGCCTGGTTCACATGGGCGGCCAGTCCGGCGTGGGAGATGCCCGCCTCGTCGAGCAGGGCGTCGAGCAGGGTGTTGGGCTGCATGGGCCCCTCCGAGTGGTCCGCAGGCACGCCCAGCGTAGCCGCGGGTGGTTTCGCACGGGGTGTGAATGAAGTGCCCGTTTTTCCGGTCCGTGCACTCTGCCGCGGCCGCGGCCGGGCCGGTTGACTGAGCGCCTCGCCGCAAGGCGACCGGGCCGCCGGCTCCCCCTCGTACAGTGCGGCGGCCCCTCCGCGCCACCCGCCCTGCCGATCTGCCCGACACTCCGTGGCAGCGCGGGTGGCGCCGGCCTCATGTCCCATCGCTCACTAGTGAGGGGAGGGCGCAGGTCGGGTACGGCGCAGCCCGGGTTCGGCGGGCTGCGCCGGAACCCGCATCCGGTCGTTGCGGACGACCAACAGGGCGACGTCGTCGGCGAGTCGGCCGCGGGTGTGCCGCAGGAGCGCGGTGTGCACCCGCTGGACGAGCGTGGCGGGCGAGACGGACGCGTCACGGGCGGCCTCGGCCAGGACCGCTTCGAGGGCGAAGAAGCGGCCGGCCCCGTCGCGGGCGTCCTCGGCTCCGTCGGTGTGCAGGAAGAGGGCCTCGCCCGGCAGGAGCCGGGTGCAGCGGTACGCGGAGAGGTCGGCCGGCAGCGGGAAGGCACCGAGCGGCGGGAGCGGGTCGCCGACGGGCACGGGCTCCACCCGGTGGCCGATGCGGTACGGGCCGGGGTGACCGCAGTTGAGCGCGTACACCTCGCCGTCCGGGCGGATCTCCAGGAGCAGCACGGTGACGAACTCCTCGGCCGCGGGATGCTCCGGCTCACGTCCGGCACAGGCCGCCGGATGCTCGTCGCGGGCCCGCTCGCGCAGATGCCTCGCGAGTGCCCGGTCGAGTCGGCGCAGCACACCGCCGAGTTCGGGCTCGTCGTGGGCGGCCTCGCGGAAGCTGCCGAGCACCGCGACCACGGCACCGAGGGCGGCGAGCCCATGCCCCCGGACGTCCCCGATGACGACCCGTACCCCGTAGGGCGTGGCCACCGCCTCGTACAGATCCCCGCCGACGGACGCGCCCCGTGAGGCGGAGAGCTGACCGGCGGCGACGGACAGGCCGTCGAGCCGGGGCGCCGGCGGGCGCAGCAGCACGCGCTGGGTGGCATGCGCGATGGCCCGCATCCGCTCCAGCTCGCGCGAGAGTCCACGGCGGATGCCGAGGATCAGTCCGGTGCCGACGGTGAAGAAGACGACGCTGGTCGCGATGCGCATGGGCAGGCCGGGTTGCTGGGCCAGTGGACAGCCGAGTTTCCAGGTCACGGCCACGGCACCCCAGAGCGTGGGAAGGGCGAGTGGTCCCAGCCGGCGCAGCCGGGAGTCGTAGGAGAGCAACGTCCTGGTACGGATCATGCACGGCCCTTCCTGAGGCCCTGCAGCGCCCGAAGGCCCTGCGGCACACAGGCCCGCCCCTGTGGCCGCGTCGATTCTGCCGACCGCACGGGGCACGGGGGAACAGCGACCGGACATCTCACCCGAAGGAGTGAGCACCCCCGGCGCGCCGTGGCGCGCCACCCGTCCGCCACCCGCACGGGTGCGGCAGTTCCGGATGCCCGTACGGCCCGATGCCCGGGGGAAGGCCGGAGGGGGCCGGCCCGGTGGTGGCCGGGCGGGCGCCCCCCCCGGGGGTAAGACGGATGGCGCGCCGCCGCCCCCCCACCGCGGGCGGTGGCGCCCGGGGCC
>NZ_JBHWBS010000104.1:0-26666 GCF_042735655.1 Streptomyces sp. NPDC059567
TGTGTGGGCGCGGTCACCTCTCGCCCCCCCGCGGGCCCCCCCCCCCCCGGGGGGGGGGCGCGGGGGGGGGGGGGGGCGGGGGCCCCCCCGCCCGGGGGGGGGCCCGCCCGCGGCCACCGGTGTCGTACTGACGCTGGCCGTCGCCGCTCCCGCCCAGGCCGCGGGCTACCGGTACTGGTCGTTCTGGGAGAGCGACGGCGGTGGGAAGTGGACGTACGCGACGCAGGGCCCGGCGACCGCCCGGCCCGGTGACGGGGACGCGATCGGCTTCCGCTTCGCCCTCAGCAACGACACCAGCGACGCCTCCCGGCCCTCCGCCGCCCCCTCCTTCACGACGATCTGCGCCGGCGTCGAGGAGAAGGCGGACACCAAGCGGATCGCGGTCGTCGTCGACTTCGGCGGCCCCGAGGACGCCCCGCCCGGTGAGACCCCACCGGCCCAGCGGCTGAAGGTCGGCTGCGCGCAGGTCCGTGAGTCCGCGACGGGCGCGGAGGCGCTGGCCGCCGTGGTGAAGCCGCTGCGGTACGACAGCGCGGCCCTGCTCTGCGGGATCGCCGGGTATCCGGCGAAGGGCTGCGGCGAGCAGGTGTCGGAGACGCAGCCGTCGTCCCCTGCGGGGACGCCCACCGCGAATCCGACGCTGTCGGCCGTGCAGAAGACGGACGACGACGACGGCGGGGGTCCCTCCGCCGGGATCGTCGTGGGCGGGGCCGCCGTACTCGCGCTCGGTGGCGCCGCGGTCTGGAAGGCACGCCGCCGCGCATGATCCTTGCCCCCGAGGCGAACCGCTCCAACGCCTTGCACGCCGGCGCCTGGTGGCTCTGGGCGCTGGGGCTCGCGGTGGCCGCCTCCCGTACCACCAACCTGCTCCTCCTCGGCCTGATCGTCGCGATCGCGGGCTATGTCGTCGCGGCCCGCCGTACGGACGCCCCCTGGGCGCGCTCGTACGGCGCGTTCGTGAAGCTGGGCCTGTTCGTGGTGGCCCTGCGGGTGGTGTTCTCGATCGTGCTCGGATCGGCGATCCCGGGGACGTACGAGCTGTTCACGCTGCCCGAGGTGCCGATGCCGGACTGGGCGCAGGGCGTGCGGATCGGTGGCCTGGTGACGGCGGAGCAGGTCGTCTTCGCGGTGTACGACGGGGCGAAGCTGGCGACCCTGCTGATCTGCGTGGGCGCGGCGAACGCGCTCGCCAATCCGGCGCGGCTGCTCAAGTCGCTGCCGGGCGCGCTGTACGAGGCCGGGGTCGCCGTCGTCGTGGCGATGACCTTCGCGCCGAACATGGTCGCCGACGTGGTGCGGTTGCGGACGGCCCGGCGGCTGCGGGGGCGGCCGACGGGCGGGGTGCGGGCGGTGCTCCAGATCGGGCTGCCGGTGCTGGAGGGCGCGCTGGAGCGGTCGATCGCGGTGGCGGCCTCGATGGACGCGCGCGGATACGGGCGTACGGCGCAGGTGCCGGCGGCCGTGCGGCGGACGACGAACGTGCTGACGCTGGGCGGGCTGCTCGGGGTGTGCGCCGGTTCGTACGGTCTGCTGGCGGCGCAGGGCGCCGGGTACGGGCTGCCGCTGGTCGTCGCCGGTCTCGTCGCGGCCATGGCCGGGCTCCGGCTCGGCGGACGCCGGGCGGTACGGACCCGGTACCGGCCGGACCGGTGGGGGGTGCGGGCGTGGCTGGTCGCCGGTTCGGGGGTGGCGGTGGCGGCGCTGATGATCTGGGCGAACGTCTACGCGTACGAGGCGCTGCACCCCGGCGTCGTCCCGCTCGTGGCGCCGGAGCTACCGCTGTGGCCCGCCGTGTCGTTGCTGGTGGGCCTGGTGCCCGCGTTCGTGGCCCCCGTGCCGAAGGAGTCGTCGTGATCCGGTTCGAGAACGTCTCGGTGCGGTACGGGGACGCGCCGGAGCCCACGCTGCGGGATCTGGACCTGACGATCCCGGAGGGCGAGCTGGTCCTGCTGGTCGGCCCGTCGGGGGTCGGCAAGTCGACGCTGCTCGGCGCGGTGTCCGGGCTCGTCCCGCACTTCACGGGCGGGACGCTGACCGGCCGCGTCACGGTCGCGGGCCGGGACACCAGGACGCACCGGCCCCGCGAGCTGGCGGACGTGGTCGGCACGGTGGGGCAGGACCCGCTCGCGCACTTCGTCACGGACACGGTCGAGGACGAGCTGGCGTACGGGATGGAGTCCCTGGGCCTCGCGCCCGAGGTGATGCGGCGCCGGGTGGAGGAGACCCTGGACCTGCTGGGTCTCGCGGAGCTCCGCGACCGGCCGATCGCCACGCTCTCCGGCGGCCAGCAGCAGCGGGTGGCGATCGGCTCCGTGCTGACCCCGCACCCCAAGGTCCTGATCCTCGACGAGCCGACGTCCGCGCTGGACCCGGCGGCGGCGGAGGACGTCCTGGCGGTGCTCCAGCGCCTGGTGCACGACCTGGGCACGACGGTCCTGCTGGCGGAGCACCGGCTGGAGCGGGTGGTCCAGTACGCGGACCGGGTGCTCCTCCTTCCGGAGGGCGCCATGGGCCCACCGGCCGAGATCATGTCGATCTCACCGGTGCACCCGCCGGTGGTGGCACTGGGCCGCCTGGCGGGCTGGACGCCGCTGCCCTTGACGGTCCGCGACGCCCGCCGCACGGCGGGTGACCTGCGGTCCCGCCTGGAGGCCCGGCTCGCGGAGGCGCCCCCGTCGGAACCTCTCCCCCACCCCGCCCCTTCCCGTGACCGGGGGCTCCGTCCCCAGACCCCCGCCGGCCCCCCGCAGCCCGCGGCGGAGCCGCTCATGCGGGGCGGGCGAATCTCCAGGCTCTGGCGGCGCGGCACCGACGCCCACGCCCCCGTGTCCGACCAGCTCGTCGACGTCGACGCCCTCGGTGTCCGGCGCGGGCGCGTCGAGGCGCTGCGGCGGGTGGATCTGCGGGTCCGGGCCGGTGAGACCGTCGCGCTCATGGGGCGTAACGGCGCCGGCAAGTCCACCCTGCTCAACGCGCTCGTCGGCACCGTCACCCCCACCTCCGGCGCCGTCCTCGTCTCGGGCCGCGTCCCTCACCGGACCGACCCCCGCGAGCTGATCCGGCAGGTGGGGCTCGTACCGCAGGAGCCGCGCGATCTGCTGTACGCCGACACGGTCGCCGCCGAATGCTCCGCCGCCGACTCCGACGCGGGCGCCGCCCCCGGTACCTGTCGCGCCCTGGTCTCCGAGCTGCTGCCGGGCGTCGCGGACGACACCCACCCCCGCGACCTGTCCGAGGGCCAGCGCCTCGCGCTCGCCCTGGCCGTCGTGCTCACCGGACGCCCCCCGCTCCTGCTCCTCGACGAGCCGACCCGCGGTCTCGACTACGCGGCCAAGGCCCGTCTCGTCGCGCATCTGCGTGAGCTCGCCGCCGACGGCCACGCCATCGTGCTCGCCACGCACGACGTGGAGCTGGCCGCGGAGCTGGCGCACCGGGTGGTGATCCTGGCGGGCGGCGAGGTCGTCGCGGACGGTCCGACGGCCGAGGTCGTCGTCTCCTCCCCCGCCTTCTCCCCTCAGGTCGCCAAGATCCTCGCCCCGCAGCCGTGGCTCACGGTCGAGCAGGTCAGGGAGGCGCTGTGAGCGGCGGAGGACCCGTCCGGCTCGGTCCCCGTTCGGTCGCCGCGCTCGTCCTGGTCTCCCTGATCGGGCTGGTCGCCATCGGCTGGCCCCTCTTCGCGGACGCCTCCTCGGCCGTGACGACGCACGCCGCAGACGCCCCCTGGTTCTTCGCCGCCCTCCTTCCCCTGCTGATCGCGGTCGTGGTCGCCACGATCGCCGACTGCGGGATGGACGCGAAGGCGGTCGCGATGCTGGGCGTGCTGGCCGCCGTGGGCGCGGCGCTGCGCCCGCTCGGGGCGGGGACGGCGGGCCTGGAGCCGATGTTCTTCCTGATGGTGCTGAGTGGCCGGGTCCTCGGGCCGGGGTTCGGTTTCGTGCTCGGCGCGGTGACGATGTTCGCGTCCGCCCTGCTCACGGGCGGTGTGGGCCCATGGATGCCGGTCCAGATGCTGGCGATGGGCTGGTTCACGATGGGCTCGGGCCTGCTGCCGGGGGCGGAGAAGGTCCGGGGCCGGGGCGAGCTGCTGATGCTGTCGGCGTACGGCTTCCTGGCGGCGTTCGCGTACGGCACCGTCACCAATCTCTACGGCTGGGTCACCGTCGGCGGCCTGGGGACGGGGATCTCCTTCGTCCCAGGTGACCCGGTCCACGAGAACCTGGTCCGCTTCCTCGCGTACGTCCTCGCCACCTCCCTCGGCTGGGACCTCGGCCGGGCCGCTCTCACGGTGGTGCTCACGCTGACCATCGGCCGGACGCTCCTCAAGGCGCTTCGACGGGCCACGCGGCGGGCGAACTTCGAGGCCCAGGTCACATTCGAGGGCCCGGAAGGGCTCTCTCGGGGTGAGGCGCCCCACAGGACCTACGTCACGTACGAAGGGAAATAGGAGAGGGTTCAGACCCTCCCAAATCACACCATAGCCCGACGCGAGCTGCGAAAACGTCTGAGACTCCCCCCAGGGACGTTCGGCGCGGGTCCGAGTCCGCCTCGTACTGGGGGTCGTTGCGTCGCCGTTCCGGCCCTGGTTGTCTGGTGGACGTCGCCAGGCAGCAGCGCTCAGCGCAGCGCCTCGGACAGGCCGATTCCCCACAGGATCCGGGTTCCCCGGGCTCTGGTTCCGGCTTGCCGAAAACGCCCGGCGCACCCCATGTCCCCGACGTTAGGTCGCTTCGTGTTCCGCTCGCTCTCCACTCGTGTCTCCTCCCGCAAGAAGACCTTCGCCGTGTCCGCAGCCGTGCTGCTGGGCGCGTCGGGTGCGGTGCTCGGCACGACGTCCACGGCTTCGGCCGCGACTCCGCAGGAGATTGCGAAGAAGATCGTCCCGGCTTCGCAGTACCAGGCCTTCAGCAAGATCGTCTCTCACGAGTCCGGCTGGAACCCCTCCGCCACCAACTCGTCCAGCGGCGCCTACGGCCTGGTCCAGGCCCTCCCGGCCTCGAAGATGTCTTCGGCCGGCTCGGACTGGAAGACCAACCCGGCCACCCAGATCAAGTGGGGCCTCAACTACATGAACGAGCGCTACGGCTCCCCGAACGCCGCCTGGGCGTTCTGGCAGGCCAACGGCTGGTACTAAGAGTCACCCCCCGGCCACCGGCTGCCCGCATTCTCGCAAGGCCCCGCCCTCCTCACGGAGGGGCGGGGCCTGCGGCGTTTCTCGGGCGCCGGCCGACCCAGCGGCAGTGACGGCGGACGCCGGGGTCGCGGACACGGTCGGGGAGAGGAGGAAGCGCTACAGCCGCTGGATGATCGTGCCGGTGGCCAGCGCCCCGCCCGCACACATCGTGATGAGCGCGAACTCCTTGTCCGTACGTTCCAGCTCGTGCAGCGCGGTGGTGATCAGCCGCGCCCCGGTCGCGCCGACGGGGTGGCCGAGCGCGATGGCGCCGCCGTTGACGTTGACCTTGACCAGCCCGTCCAAGTCCCGGTCGAATTCCTGGGCCCAGCTGAGGACCACGGAGGCGAAGGCCTCGTTGATCTCGACGAGGTCGATGTCCTTGAGGGACATCCCGGCCTTGCCGAGGACGGCGCGGGTGGCGTCGATCGGCCCGTCCAGGTGGAAGTGCGGATCGGAGCCGACGAGGGCCTGGGCGACGATCCGGGCGCGTGGCCTGAGCTTCAGCGCACGGGCCATCCGCTTGGAGGCCCACATCAGCGCGCAGGCGCCGTCGGAGATCTGGGAGGAGTTGCCGGCGGTGTGGACGGCCGTCGGCATGACCGGCTTGAGCCGGGCGAGCGCCTCCATGCTGGTGTCGCGCAGCCCCTCGTCGCGGTCGACGAGCCGCCACATACCCTGCCCGGCGGCCTGCTCCTCCTCGGTCGTGGGGACCTGGACGGCGAAGGTCTCGCGCTTGAAGCGCTCCTCGGACCAGGCGTTCGCGGCCCGCTCCTGGGAGAGCAGGCCGAGCGAGTCGACCCGTTCGCGGGTGAGGCCGCGGTGCCGGGCGATGCGCTCGGCGGCCTCGAACTGGTTGGGCAGGTCGACGTTCCACTCGTCCGGCCAGGGCTTTCCGGGCCCGTGCTTGGAGCCCGAGCCCAGCGGGACGCGCGACATCGCCTCGACACCGCAGCTGATGCCGATGTCGATGACCCCCGAGGCGATCATGTTGGCGACCATGTGGCTCGCCTGCTGCGAGGAGCCGCACTGACAGTCGACGGTGGTGGCGGCCGTCTCGTAGGGAAGACCCATGGTGAGCCAGGCGTTGCGCGCCGGGTTCATGGACTGCTCGCCGGCGTGGGTGACGGTGCCGCCGACGATCTGCTCGACGCAGTCGGCGTGGATGCCGGTGCGTCCGAGGAGTTCGCGATAGGTCTCGCCCAGGAGATAGGCGGGGTGCAGATTGGCGAGCGCGCCTCCACGCTTGCCGATGGGGGTGCGTACTGCTTCGACGATGACGGGTTCCGCGGCCATGAGCTCGTCCTCTCCTCGCCCGGCGGGGTGTCCCGGCACTCCGCGACGGGGACGGTACGGGGAACTAGTACGCGTTCTAGTTCTGAGTGAAGTCTTATGACTGCTACCGCCGGTACGCAAGGGTTGTGCACGCACCCGCGTGCGCCGATTACCGGCAACAGTTCCCGTCGCATCCCTTGCGAGTTGTAGAACCCGTTACTACCTTGCGGTCAACTTCTGATGGACCGTCAGACATGCTGTCAGGCACGCGTGTCTCAGACATGGAGTGTGTTGCCGATGCCCTGCCCTCACCTCCCCGAAGGGTTCGACGCCACCGACCCCGATCTGCTCCAGAGCCGCATCCCCTTCCCGGAGTTCGCGCGGCTGCGACAGACCGCGCCCGTCTGGTGGTGCCCCCAGCCGCGCGGCATCACCGGCTTCGACGACGAGGGCTACTGGGCCGTCACCCGGCACGCGGACGTCAAGTACGTCTCCACCCACCCCGAGTTGTTCTCCTCCACCGAGAACACGGCCGTCATCCGCTTCAACGAGCACATCACCCGGGACCAGATCGAGGTCCAGAAGCTGATCATGCTCAACATGGACCCGCCCGAGCACACCCGGGTCCGCCAGATCGTCCAGCGCGGCTTCACCCCCCGCGCGATCCGCACCCTGGAGGCGGCGCTGCGCGAGCGCGCCCGGGCGATCGTGGAGGAGGCGAAGCGGAGCGCCGCGTCCGACGGCTCCTTCGACTTCGTCACCCAGGTCGCCGTCGAACTCCCGCTCCAGGCGATCGCCGAGCTCATCGGCGTACCCCAGGAGGACCGCGCCCGGATCTTCGACTGGTCGAACAAGATGGTCGCGTACGACGACCCCGAGTACGCCATCACCGAGGAGATCGGCGCCGAGGCCGCCATGGAACTCATCGGGTACTCGATGAACCTGGCCGCCGAGCGCAAGGAGTGTCCGGCCAAGGACATCGTGACCCAGCTCGTCGCCGCCGAGGGCCAGGGCAACCTCTCCTCGGACGAGTTCGGCTTCTTCGTGCTCCTGCTCGCGGTGGCCGGCAACGAGACCACCCGTAACGCCATCAGCCACGGCATGTACGCCTTCCTCACCCACCCCGAACAGTGGGAGCTCTACAAGCGGGAGCGGCCCGCGACCGCCGCCGAGGAGATCGTGCGCTGGGCGACCCCGGTGGTCTCCTTCCAGCGGACGGCCACCCAGGACACCGAGATCGGCGGCCAGAAGATCCGCAAGGGCGACCGGGTCGGACTCTTCTACTCCTCCGCCAACAACGACCCGGAGGTCTTCGGGAACCCCGAGGCCTTCGACATCACCCGCGACCCGAACCCGCACCTCGGCTTCGGCGGCGGAGGCCCGCACTTCTGCCTCGGCAAGTCGCTCGCCATCAACGAGATCGACCTGATCTTCAACGCGCTGGCGGACGTCCTGCCCGATCTGACACTCGCGGGCGAGCCGCGCCGGCTGCGCGCGGCCTGGCTCAACGGGATCAAGGAGTTGCAGGTCCGGGTCGGCTCCTGACAGACCGGAAGGCGGGAGCCCATCCCCCCTACGCCTGGGGCTCCCGCCTCCCGCCTCCCCCGCCTTCCGGCACCCTCGGCCTTCGGTACCCGGAACCGGAACCTCGCGCCCCGCGTCTGAACGCACATGCGGGGGACACAGAGAATTCTGGCCATGATCGTCGCGCTGCTCGCGCTCCAGCTCGGCTCACTGATCGCACCGGCCTATGCATGCGGCTGCGGGGCGATGATCCCCGACGCGAACCAGCGCATCGGCGTCGACCGGGAGACCTCGGCCGTGCGCTGGGACGGCCGTACGGAACAGATCGTCATGCGCTTCACCGTGCGCGGAAACGCCGAGCGGGCCGCCTGGATCATGCCGGTACCCGGCCGGGCCGACGTCACGCTCGGCGACCCTGAGCTCTTCGACGCGCTGGAGGACCTCACCCGCCCCGAGCGCAAGGACCGGTACTACTTCTGGCCGCGCGGCGGCGACTGGCCCTTCGACCTCAACACCTCGGACGGCGCCGGGGCCGCCCTGCCCGGGGAAAGCGCGGACGTCGGTGTCGTCGGGCGCGAACGGCTCGGTCCTTTCGACGTGGCCCGGCTGACCGCCACCGACCCGAAGGCGCTGAGCGGCTGGCTGGAGGAGAACGGCTTCGAGCTCTCCGACCGGCTCTCGACCGAACTGCGGCCGTACGTCGAGCGGAAGTGGGAGTACGTCGCGGTGCGCCTCGCGCCCGACGCCACCGGCACGGCGCTCATGGGTGATCTGACCCCGCTCAGGATCAGCTTCGCCAGCGACCGTCTCGTCTACCCGATGCGGCTCTCCCGCCTGGCGAAGACCCCGCAGTCCCTCGGCCTGTACGTCCTCGCCGACCACCGCATGGAGCCCCGCGACGACATCGGCGGAGACGCCCCCGAGGTGACGTTCGCGGGCGGGATCGAGGAGAAGGAGGGCGCGGTGGCCGCGCTCACCGGCGGACGCCCGGTCTATCTGACCGCCCTCGACCAGGAGTTCCCCGAACCGTCGCGGATCGACGGCGACCACGAACTGAGGACGGTCGCCGACACCCCGTACCGGGAGGTGATCTACACCGGCCGGCTGCTCACGGTCGGCGACGGGATCCCGGTCTGGCTCCTGACGGTCTCCGGCGTGCTGCTCGCGGCGGTCGGAACGGCCGTGGCGGTACGCGCCCGGCGCGGACGCCCTGCGGTACGTTCGGCCGCATGACCAACGACCAATGGGCTTCCGTAGACCGCTACTTCACCGACCTGCTCGCCCCGGCCGACGAGGCGCTCGCCGCCACGCTCGCCGACTCCACGGCCGCCGGGCTCCCTGAGATCGCCGTCGCCCCCAACCAGGGCAAGCTGCTGAACCTGCTCGTCGCGACGCGGGGCGCGCGCACGGTTCTGGAGATCGGCACGCTCGGCGGATACAGCACGATCTGGATGGCCAGGGCGCTGCCTGCCGACGGCCGGATGATCAGCCTGGAGTACAACCCGGCCCACGCGGACGTGGCCCGCGCCAACATCGCCCGCGCCGGCCTCGACTCGATCGTCGAGGTCCGGACGGGCGCGGCCCTGGACACCCTGCCGAAGCTGGAGGCGGAGGGCGCGGGCCCGTTCGACTTCGTCTTCATCGACGCCGACAAGGCGAACAACCCGCACTACGTGGAGTGGGCGCTGAGGCTCTCCCGTCCCGGCACGGTCATCGTCGTCGACAACGTGGTGCGCGGCGGCAAGGTGGCCGAGGAGAACCCGAACGACGCGGCGATCACCGGCACTCGCGCGATGTTCGAACTGATCTCGCGCGAGCCCCGGTTGGACGCGACGGCGTTCCAGACGGTGGGCGTGCGGGGGTACGACGGTCTGCTGATGGCCCGGGTCGTGGGTTAGACATCCCTTCCGGCCGCCCGCGTCATTCCCTGCCGGGAGCGGCAGGCGGCCGGAGGCGGGGTCAGTAGACCAGGTGGTGCACGCCGGCCGCAGCCGCCTCGTCGCCGTCCTCGAGGAGGCCCCTCGCGGCGATGAGGTAGCCCAGCTGGGCACGGCTGATGCTGCCGAGTCGGCGGGAGAGGCGGCTCGTGTGGTCGGCGACCGTGCGGCGGCTCATGCCGAGGTCCCGGGCGATCTTCTCCTCCGTGTAGCCGGCGACGAGCATCCGGGCGAGGGCGCGTTCGAGGTCGGATGCCACGAGTTTGGGGCGCCGGTCGCGCGTGAGGGTCGCCGGGATTCCACGCGCCCAGGCGTGATCGAAGATGTTGGACAGGAAGCGCACCACAGCGGGCTCCCGGATCTCCAGCGCCTCCTGCTCGTACGCGGAGCTGGTGGGGATGAAGGCGACGGTGCGGTCGCAGACGATGAGCCGATCGAACATCTCGTCCACGGTGCGGACCTCGCCACCCGCCTCCACGATCTGGCACATGTACTCGAACGTGGGCTGATGCATCCGTATCGCATGCTGGTAGAGCGTCCGCTGCCGCACCCCTCGGTCAATTAGCTCGATATTCCTCCGGAGCGAACTCTCCAGGAGTTCCGCGGGGCGGCTGCCGCCGGGCTGGGCGGTCATGAGTTCCGTTGTGCAATGGGCCACCGCCGTGTCGATCGCGTCGGAAATTACGCTGGCGCCGCGGAGCAGCGTAAAGCGGGGAGCGCGCGACTCGGTCGCCTCGCTGTACACCTTTCCGATCTCATCGAATATCGAGGTGAGTTCTTCCAGAAGGCGCGATTTGGCGACTATCTCCTCGCGGTACGGCTGGAGGGCACGGGAGGAGGCCACCGCGGCCGGTACCGGGGTGAACCGGCCTCCGTCGGCAGTCGGGGCGATCAGTCCGAGACGCAGGAGACAAGGGGTGACGTCCGGCGCATCCACCTCCCCTGAGACAACGGCGGTGTGGTATCTGGCCAGCCCCTCCTCGCACGGCCCCACCCCGTCACAGTCGTCCGATTCACATGTTTTTGACACTCTATGCCCCCCCGCGTAGTTGTGCACTGCGCAGTCATGTTAGATTACCCGGTTGCCCTACCTCTAGCCCGTTGTGCAAGCTTTCGATGCCGGAGCGCGAGGGCCGGGGGAATTCAGGATCAGGTAGGACAGAAACCTAATCCCAAAGAAACCGGAAAATGGTTTCCCAATTTCCCTGAGCATTCTTCCGAACCGGTTGTCGAGCACGGTTCTGAAACATTGGGTGAACACGAACCAACGGAGAATGCAATGAAGACGCGTGCGATGTCCCGACTCTGCCGGATGGGCGCCGGTACGGTTCTGCTCGCTGCAGCGCTGGTGACCGCGACGGTGCAGGCCGCACACCCTTCCGCCGACGAGACGACGCTGGTCGCGGACCACGGCTGGGGCCCGGTCGCCCCGCCGACGGTCAACCCGGTGAAGGCGACCGACGCCTGACGCGTCCGAGACACCGCGCCGACCCGGCACACCGGTCGACGCATCGCCTCGCTCCCCGATCCGGACGATGCACCGCGCGGCGGCCAGGGCCCTCCCGGCCGTCGCGGCCCGGAGCCGAAGAGGTCGCGGCTCGGCCCCGCCGGCTCGTCCGGTCGCGCCCTCCTCTCCGACCGGCTCGCGGCCGACCGCTGATCCGCTCACCGATCAGCCGCTGATCGACCGCTCGTCAGCCGTGTCGGCCGCCACCACACCGCGCCCTTGGTTCCACGCGCCCGGCCACGCCCTCCCGGCCCACCACACACCCCACCGCGGCCCTGCGTCCGCCCCACGCCTTCGACGCATGGTTCTCAGCCATGCCCAAGCGCCGTTCGCCCCCGTTCGACCCTGTTCGCCCCATACCCGTACCCCACGTAGCGAGAGTTGAGTGCAGTGGAAACCATTCTGATCGTCGGTGGACGCCCCGAGACCCTGGTCAAGGCCAAAGCGCTCGGCCTGCGTGTCGTCTTCCTCCAGCACCGCGACCGCATGATGCCGAGCTACGCAGAGACCGCGGACGCCCTGTTCATGATCGACTACACCGACTGGGAGATCACACGCCCGCTCGTCGACGCCATCCACGCCGTGTACAAGTTCACCAAGGTGATCTCCCTGGGTGAACAGGCGATGGAGACCGTCGGCCGCATCAACGACCGGTTCGGCCTGGGTGGCACCCCGGAAGCCGTGTCCACGCTCTACAAGGACAAGCTGCTGATGCGCCAGCACCTGGCGGAACAGGGCATCGCGAGCGTGTCGGCCGCCGAGGTCTCCAGCGCCACCGACATCGAGGAGTTCGGCAGGCTGCACGGCTACCCGGTCGTGCTCAAGCCCATCGACAACACCGCCAGCCGCGGTGTCGTCATCATCGAGCGGGCGGAGGACGTCACCCCGGTATGGGCCGAAGCGGTCGGTCTGCGCGGGCGCGAGGACCTCGTGCTGGGCCAGTTCTTCCCTGTCGACCGCTACCTGGTCGAGGAGTACCTGGACGGCCCCGAGTACAGCGTGGAGTCCTTCTCCTTCGACGGTCTGCACTCCATCGTCGCCATCACCGAGAAGTACACCATCGGCGTGGTCGAGTCGGCGCACGCGCTGCCGGCCCGGCTCACTCCCGAGATGGACGCCGAGGTCGCCGACTACGTCCGGTCCTTCCACACCGCCATGGGCCTGCGCGACGGCGTCGCCCACACCGAGATCAAGATCACCTCGAAGGGCCCGCGCGTCATCGAGTCCCACGACCGGCTGTGCGGCGAGCGCATCCTCGACCTGGTGATCAACGCGTACGAGATCGACCTGGAGCAGTACGCCTGCGCCGCGCCCTTCGGACTGATGCCGGTCCTCCCCGAGCGCCCGGTCGCCGCCCGTGCCGCCGCCACCACCTTCTTCCGTGCCGAGCCCGGCGTGGTGACCGGATACAAGGGCACCGAGGAGGTGCTGGAGGACCCCGACCTCATCGAGCTCGACTTCTTCGTGAAGCCCGGCGACCGCGTGGTCGAGGTCGTCGACAACTTCGACCGCAGCGGCCAGGTGATCGTCACCGGCCCCGACACCGCGACCGCGGCCGCGACCGCCGACCGGCTGGCCGCCCTGATCACCGTCGAGACCCTCCCGGAGCCGCGCCCGTGAGCTCCCACCTGGTCTTCGTCGAGAGCAACATGAGCGGCTCGGGCTTCGAGGCGCTGGCCGCCGCCAAGCGGCTGGGCCACCGGGTCTCCTTCCTCACCTGCGACCTGTCGTACTACCTCGACGGCGTCGGCGAGAGCCTCGACACCGCCCTCATCGACCGCGTCGCGCAGTGCGACACCGACGACGTCGAGGCCGTCCTGGCCGCCGTCCACGAGGTGGGCCGTGACCACCCGGTCGACGCGATCCTGACGATGAGCGAATGGCACGTCGCGGTGACGGCCACGGCCGCACAACGGCTGGGCCTCGCCGGATCCGAACCCGACGCGGTCGCCGCGGCACGCGACAAGTCCCGCACCCGCAGGCTCTGTCGGGCCGCGGGCGTGCCGAGCCCGTCGTTCCGCCGGGTCGAGCGCGGCGACACCCTTGACGACGCCGACATCCCCGTGCCGTGCATCGTCAAGCCGGTCGACGAACTCCTCAGCATCGGCGTCAAACTGTGCCGGAGCACCGCCGAGGCCCGAGCCCACGTGCGCCACCTGCTGGAGGAGCGCACCCAGATCGGCTACCGAGGCCGGCCGCGCACCCCGGCCGTGCTGATCGAGGAGTACCTCGACGGACCGGAGTACAGCGTGGAGACCCTCACCTACGAGGGCACCACCTCTGTCCTGTCCGTCACCCGCAAGCTGCTTTCGCCCCCGCCGGCCTTCGTGGAGACCGGGCATGCCGTCCCGGCCCCGCTGGACCCGGACGTACGGGAGGCATGCGAGCAGGTCGCCCGAGCCGCGCTGGCGGCGATCGGCTACACCTTCGGCTCGGCCCACATCGAGCTGCGGGTCACCGCGGCCGGGCCCAAGCTGATCGAGGTCAACTGCCGCCCTGGCGGAGACCGCATCACCCGGCTCGTCACCCTGGCCACCGGCACCGACATGGTCGCCGAGCAGATCGGCATGCACCTCGGCCGCCGCCCCGAACCGGCGGACCACACCGACCAGGGCGCCGCCATCGTCTTCCTGCCCAGCACCACCGGGCGCGTCGACGAGATCACCGGCGCCGCGCAGGCCCGCGCACAGGAGGGCGTCGTCGACGTCCAGCTGTACGTCGAGCTCGGCACGGAGACCGGCACTCACGGCGACAACACCGACCGGTTCGGGCACGTCATCGCGGTCGGGCCGACCAGTGCGGCCGCTCTGGAGCGTGCCGAGGCCGCCGCCGCGTCCATCTCCTTCACCGTCGCCGCCCCCGCGGACACGTTCTCCGCCTGAAGCGCCCGGCACCGAACAGGAAATACCCATGACTCCCACGTTCGTCATGCTCGAAATGCTCAACCCGATGCTCCAGGTGGCCCGCGCGGCCAAGGCCCGGGGCCTGCAGATCGTCGTGATCAACAGCACCCCGCTGCAGACCGAGGGCCCGTACGCCGTTCCCGAGGGCTTCGTCGACGAGTTCATCGCCATCGACTCCTGGGCCGATCCACTCCAGATCGAGAAGGTCCTGCTGGACGTCCACGACCGCCACGAGGTGGTCGGAACCTACGCGGGGTTCGAGCCCGTCCTGCCGTACGACGCGATGCTGCGCGAGATGGCCGGTCTGCCCAGCTCCGGGGCCGACAACCTGCGCGCCCTCCTCGACAAGAACCAGGTCCGCGACCGGCTGCGCGAGCACGGTCTGACCACCCTCGGCTCGGCCACCCTGGAGGATGCCCTCACCTGGGAGAGCTGGCCCTATGCCGGCCGGGCCGTCCTCAAGCCCGCCAACGGCACCGGCAGCGCCCTGTGCTTCATCGTCAAGGACCTCGACGAGCTGAAGGCGGCCGTCGCCGACTTCGACCAGGTCGCCATCGCCAACCCGCTGATGCGCGAGTACATCGAGAACACCCGGGGTTACGTGCTGGAGGAGGAGGCCCAGGGCGAGCTGCTGTCGGTGGAATCCCTGGTCTGCCGAGGCGAGGTCCACCCGATCGGCCTGATGGGCCGATACGTCCTGGCCAAGGACCCGGTCGTGGAGATGGGCTTCCAGTTTCCGTACCACCACCCGCGGATCGCCGAGATCTTCGAACTGGCCAAGGAGATCCACCGGGTGATGGGCTTCCACAACGGCCCCACCCAGATCGAGATGATGGTGCCGGACCACGGCCCCATCGAACTGATCGACTTCAACCCCCGGCTCGCCGGCACCGCCTCGATGGTGCTGTTCGGTGAGGCGTACGGACTCGAGTACGCCGAACTCCTGGCCGCCCTCGGCATGGGCGAGGAGATCGACTTCGGCTTCATCGGGAACACCGTCCGCTACGGCTCCGAGATGATCCTGCTGCCGCCGCCCGGGCTGACCCGCTTCGAGTCCGTCGAGTTCCCGGAACCGACCTTCTGCCAACGCCGCCCCCGCAAGCCCGGCGACGAGCTCTCCGGCCGCGCCGACCAGCTCGACGGCATCGGCATGTTCGCCATCACCGCGGCCACCGCCGCCGAGCTGCACACCGCCGCCCTGCGGGCGCGCCGCGAGACCAGGGTCAACGGCGAACCCCTCGGCGACAACGAGAACAACGTGCTCGCCGCCTCCCCCTACATCGGCCAGGACCTCGCATGACCACTTCTGGAGCGACCACCGTGAAGACCGCCGTCATCCTGTCCGCCCGCGGCATGCCGATGTTCCGCCCCGACCTGATCGAGGACCCGGCCGCCAAGCGGCTCGTCCTGATCGTCTCCGAACCCGAGTGGGCGGCCACCCCCGAGAAGGTGAAGGGCTACTTCGACCAGGTGTACGTCGAACCCTGCGCGTACGAGGACCCGTCGGCCCTGATCAACTCGGCCGTCGAGCCGGCCGCCGCCCGCAGGGCGCTGAAGGAGATCACCGCGGCGGCCGAAGCCGGCACCGTCACGCTGCACTGTTACGACGAGCTGTTCATGATGTTCGCGGCCGAACTGCGGGCCGAGTTCGGGCTCGGCGGGCCGCTCCCGTCCGACATGCTCCCCTACCGCGACAAGTGCGTGATGAAGGACCGGCTGGTCGGCTCCGGGGTGCGCTTCCCGCGCTTCCGCCGCTTCGACCAGGAGCGGTTCGAGCGGGACAGGACCGGCTACTTCACCTGGATCGTGGCCGAGGTCGGGCTGCCGTTCGTCCTCAAGCCGGTCGACTCGGCCGGCAGCGAGGGCGTCCGGCAGATCAACTCGCTCGCCGACTTCAACGCGCTGCCCGAATCCTTCGAGGGCGGCTCGTGCGAGGTCGAGGAGTTCGTCACCGGCACCATGTACAGCGTCAACCTGGTGACGGAGGGCGGCCGGACCGTCTTCGCCGGCGTGACCGAGTACCTGGTCAACACGCTCGAAGTGGTCCAGGGCCGGGTCAACGCCGACATCAACCTGAGGGACGACGACCCCCGCGTCCCCCGCATGGTCGCCTTCGCCGAGAAGGCCCTGAACACCCTCGGCCGACTGGACGGATCCACCCACCTGGAGCTGTTCCTCACCCCCCGCGACGAGATGGTCTTCCTGGAGGTCGGCGCCCGCTTCAAGGGGCTGGCCGGGCTCGCAGCGATGCAGCGCAACTACGCCGCCGCGATCGTCAACATGACCCTCCAGGCCGAGTCCGGGATCGCCAGCCGCCCCTACCCGGACCCGCCGGAGTACTGCTTCGACGCCGTGATCCCCAAGCGTGCCGGGTTGGTCGAGAAGCTCAACGAGCCGGAGATCCAGAGCCCGTTCGAGATCACGTGGAAGGTCCGGGAGGGCGAGGAGCTCGCGTCCACCGACTCGCTGTTCACCGCCGGCGGCACCTTCCTGGTCTGGAACCAGGACTTCGACGTCCTCTACCGCGACTTCTACGCCCTCGCCGACTACCGGCCGATCACCTACCGCTCGCAGGAAGAGAAGGAATCCGCGTGACCACAGCCCTGACCGCACCTGGCCAGGACGTGCACCAACGCCCGTCCTCCACGAGGGAACACCTCACCGCGGACACCACCCGCGCCGTGCTGCGCATCCAGCAGCGCATCCTCGCGTCGACCCGCGAGCTGCTGACCGGCGACGGCTTCGACGAACTGCTGCCGCCCGTCATCGGCCCTGTCACCGACCCCGGCGCCCGCGGCGCCAAGCAGGTCGACATCGACTTCTACGGCCACCGCTGGAAGCTGATGACCAGCGGCATCCTCTACAAGCAGGCATCCCTGCTCACCTTCGACAAGATCTTCAACGTGGCGCCCAATGTGCGCTTGGAGCCGCTGGAGACCGCCACCACCCACCGCCACCTGGTGGAGTTCCACCAGATCGACGTCGAGATCGCCGGTGCCGGCCGTGAGGAGGCCATGGCGGTCGCCGAGAAGGTCGTCTCCGGCGCGGCCGCGGCCGTGCTGGAGCACCTGCCCGCCGAACTCGAACTCCTGGGCCGGGACACCGACGCCCTGCGCCGCACCGCCGAAGGAGCCTTCGACCGGATCGGCCACGACGAGGCCGCCACCGCGCTGCACCGGCTCGGCCACCCCCAGGACGACCACGCCGAGCTCGACTGGGTCGGCGAAGAACTGCTCTCCCGCCATGCGGACCGGGGCTTCTTCGTCCTCGACTACCCCAAGGGTTCGCGTGGCTTCTACGACCGGGAGGACCCCGAACGGCCCGGCGTGCTCCGCAACTTCGACCTGGTGCTCCCCGAGGGATTCGGCGAGGTCATCAGTGGCAGCGAGCGCGAGTCCGACTACGTGCAGCTGCTCACCCGGATCCGAGAGACCGGCGAGAATCCGGCGAAGTACAAGTGGTACCTCGACCTCGCCCGCGAAGGGCTGCCCGCCAGCGCCGGCTTCGGCATCGGCCTGGAGCGGCTGACGCGCTACATCGCCGGTCTGGACGCCGTCTGGCAGGCCACCGCCTTCCCGAAGCTGCCCGGGGTGGTCTCCCCGTGACCGGTGTGTGCGCACCCGGCTACGCCGAAGAACAGATCCGGGCCCGGGCCCGCACGGGCGGGGCGGCCGTGTTCCCCGACCGGGCGGACTACGGCAGCGTGCTGTTCGGCGCGGGCGGCGGCGCACTCGGAGGGGCGGGCGGCGTGCCCGGCGTCCACGACGAGCTCGACGCCCTGCGGCTCGTGCCGCCGGTCTTCGTTCCGCACCGGCTGGAGCGGATGCTGGAGCTCGGCGAGGAACCCCTGCCCCAGCACGTGGAACTGGAGTGCGAGTTCGGTGGCTTCCGGGCGCCGCTCCCGGTGTACGTGAGCGCCTTCGGCTCCACGCAAGTGGCCGCCTCCGACCTGGGGGTCGCGGTCGGCCGGCAGGCCGGCAGGCTCGGCATCCCGATGGTCATCGGCGAGAACGTGGTGCCGGTCACCGGGTACGGGCGGCTGGACGGCGACGACGCGAGGGGCTCGCTGCTGTCCCGCATCGCCTCCTACCAGGAGGCGGGCGGCTCGGCCGGCGGAGTGGTCGTCCAGCAGTCCACCCAGGACGCCGACGCCGAGGTGTGGAATCTGGTCTACAGCGACCCGACCGCCTCCCGGCTACTCGAGGAGGGCCGGCTGGCCTTCGAGCTGAAGGTCGGCCAGGGCGCCAAGCCAGGGCTGGGAGGACTCACCGTACTCCGCCGGGAGGCGGCCGCCCGGCTGTCCGACCAGTACCGGACCGGGGAGATCTACGGACCGGAGGCCGACGCCGTGCTGCGCTACGGCACACCCGGCACGTTCACCGAGGAGATCCTGCGTCAGCAGATCCGGCTGATGCGCAACAACTACCCGCGCGCCCGCGTGTGGGTGAAGCTGCCGCCCGGCCGTGACGTGACTCTGGCCGCCGAGGTCGCCTGGGAGGCGGGCGCGGACGCGGTCACCGTCGACGGGGCCGAGGGCGGCAGCGGCTGGGCGCCGTCCGCCTTCTTCGACCACGTGGGCCTGCCGCTCGGCGAGTGCCTGTCCCGGATCCCGGCCCGGGACCGCAGCCTCCTCGCCTCCGGACGGATCTGGGAGGGCGCCCGGGCCGCCAAGTGCCTGGCGCTCGGCGCCACCGCCGTCGGCCTGGGCCGAGCGGCCCTGCTGGCCGCCGACGAGGACCCGGAGGACGGCTTGGTCCGCCTGGTGGACGCGCTCCGGCTGGAACTGCGGCTGCTCATCAGCGCCCTCGGCAAGTACCGGCCGCGTGACCTGTCGACGGACGACGTCTGGCTGCCGCAGCCGATGTCCCTCCGCCCTCACTTCACATCCCTTCACGACGCATCCGAACCACTGACATCAGGAGTTGGGAAATGACCTCCCTCACGACCGATCAGTCCGCGACCGCGGAGCAGGTGACCGCGGACTCGCTGGACACGCTCCTCGAGGAGCACCTGCGGCGGCACTTCTCCACCGCCGACCGCGAGGAGCTGCGCGAGCAGTTCCGCAACCAACACCTGGTCCCGCTGCGCGGC
Source organism: Streptomyces sp. NPDC059567 (assembly GCF_042735655.1). NCBI lineage: Bacteria > Bacillati > Actinomycetota > Actinomycetes > Kitasatosporales > Streptomycetaceae > Streptomyces > Streptomyces sp. NPDC059567. Next base: position 19,408 of record NZ_JBHWBS010000104.1, read on the forward strand.
TTCCTGTCCCCGCAACTGCTGGAGGCCATGCGCGCCGAGGCGTTCGGGATCATGGACGGCCACGGTGTGCAGCGCGACCTCGTGCTGGAGATCACCGACGGCACGCCGCGCCACATGCGGACCGTGGGCCAGCCGGTCATCAAGGAGCACGGGCCGCTGATCCACAACTTCTACTTCTCGCCCGGCACCAAGGACTTCATGTCCGAGATCGTCGGTGAGGAGGTGTTCACCTGCCCCTACGCCGGCGAGCACTACGTGCTGAGCAGGATGGACCGGTCCGGCGACACCCACGGCTGGCACTGGGACGACTACACGTACGGCTTCATCCTCGTCCTGGAGGCCCCCGAGTACCGCGACGGCGGCTTCGTCCAGGGCGTGCCGCACACGTCCTGGGACAAGGAGAACCCCGACGTGTACGGGGCGCTGCTGAAGAGCCAGGTGCACTCGTACCACATGAGCGCGGGTGACGCGTACATCGTCAAGACGGACACCACGATGCACCGCGTGCACCCGATCCGCGGCGAGGCCCGCCGCACGATCGTGAACATGACGTGGGTCTCGGCCGAGGACCTCACCGTGGCCCGCACCCACGAGACCAACGACATCCTCTTCGGCGGGGCCGGCGCGGACCCCGTCTCCCAGAAGTGAGCGCGGCGAGAAGGGCGACGCAGGACATGACGACGCAGACGCAGGATCGGACGATCACCCCACGCGAGACCATGAGGGGTTTGCCGGCCTTCTTCCAGCCCTACCTGACCTGGGTGACCGGAACCCCGCTGGAGGGGGGCAAGCAGCTGATCAGCTGGAGCCCCAACAAGGCGGGGGTGCTGGGCATGGTCCAGATCGCCGGCGGCATCGCCCTGGGCGCGTGGACCCTGCACCCGTTCACCGCCTGGTCCGTTCCCCTGTTGGTGCTGGCGACGCTGCTGACCACCGGTGGAATGCGCCGCCTGGACGTGGTGATCGTCCACCAGACCCTGCACCGGATGTTCGCCAAGTCCCACACCGTCAACCGGGTGGTCGGCGAGCTGATCACGACGGTGTTCTGGCGCAGCCCGTACGACGAGAACCGGCGCGAGCACCTGCTCCACCACCAGTTCCCGTGCTCGATGAAGGACGCCGACACCCGGTACCTGCTGAGCACCGGTATGCGGCCGGGCATGTCGCGCAGCGAGTACCGGCGCTACCTGTGGGGCACGCTGTTCTCGCCCAAGCACCACTGGAACTTCTCCTCGGGCCGTATCGTGTCCAACTTCTCCGGCCCGATACCCCGTTACCGTCTGGTCATGTCGCTGGTGTGGCTCGCCGCGACCATCGCCTTCGTGGCGCTGACCGGGTGGTGGATGGAGTACCTGGTGCTGTGGATCCTGCCGCTGTCGGTGTGCTTCCAGGGCGCGACCTTCCTCTACACCCACACCGAGCACCGCTGGTGGATCTTCTCCAACGCGGAGAAGCTCACCAAGAAGGAGCGGGACCATCTGACCTTCGGCCGCATGTGCGGCGAGCCGGTTCCCGGCCCGGAGATCAGCGGTGCGGCCAGGCGTGCCGCTGCCTGGACCACCTGGTGGTTCCGGATCCTCGTCGTCCACTCCTCGTACCGGATGTTCGTCCTGGTCGGCGACACCGTGCAGCACGACCTGCACCACATCCACCCCAACTGCGACTGGGCGAACTCCGCCTACGTCCGCAGCCACGACATCGCCGACGGCTCCGACCGCTACAGCGACGTGTGGGGCTCGCTGGTGGACCACCTGCACGAGGCCGGCATGGTCGGCCAGTCGCTCGACCAGCTGCAGACCCCCGAGCGGATGAGTGACAAACGATGAGTCGAGCAAAGGAGCACGACACCATGGGGGAGCGCCGAGTCCTGGTGGTGGACGGCACCGGCCGGGGCCACGCCATCTGCGAGCTGTTCACCCGCACCGACCCCGACGTCGTCGTGTACTACGGCCCCGGCTGCGATGTCGTCGAGCACGACCGGATCATCCCGGTGGGCGAGCTGATGCTCACCAACCCGCGGCCTGCTCTGGAGTTCCTGGCGCGGCACCCGGTCGACTTCGTCTTCGTCTCCAACATCGACGCCCTGTCCTGCGGCTATGTCGAGGTCCTGCGCGCCTTCGGACACCGGGTGATCGGCCCGGACTCCACCGCCGCCGAGCTGGAGTCCAGCAAGGAGCGCGGCAAGCGCTTCTGCCTGGACCACGGCCTCCCGACCGCCGCGTACCAGTCCTTCACCGACCCCGGGGAGGCCAAGGAGTACATCCGCTCGCTGTCCTACGCCTGCGTGGTCAAGATCGACGTGCTGACCCCCGACGGGGACGGCGCGGTGGTCTGCGACACCGCGGAGGAGGCGACGGCCGCGGTGGACGCCTTCGCCCGGATGTACGGCGACGCGTTCAAGGTCGTGGTCGAGCAGCGGCTGACCGGGCAGGAGCTGTCGGTGTTCGCGCTGGTCGACGGAGAGAGCGCGCTGCTCTTCCCGACCGCGATGGACTTCAAGCGCACCCTGGAGCAGGACGCCGGCGGCAACTGCGACGGCATGGGCTCCATCGCGCCCCACCCTGCCGACAGCGAGGCGCTGCGGCAGGAGATCCGCACGGTGTTGCTGGAGCCCCTGATGCGGGGAATCGCCGCCGACGGGCTGGACTTCACCGGGTTCATCTACCTCGGAGTGATGATCACCGATTCCGGGCTGCGGGTCATCGAGATCAACGCCCGGTTCGGGGACTCCGAGGCCGAGGTGGTCCTGCCCGGCGTGCGGAGCTCCTTCACCGTGCTGTGCGAGGCCGTACTGGAGCGGCGGCTGCACCTGGAGGAGTTGACGTCCGACGGCCTCGCCCGCTGCTCGGTGGCGCTCACCCAGGGCTGCCTGGACGAGAACGACCCGCATGCGCTGCCCGGCTGGCCGTTCGGGGCGTTCGCAACCGGCCAGGAAGTCCACGGCCTGGCCGAGGTGGACCACGCCGAAGCCGACGTCTTCTACGCCAATCTGCGCCGGGACGGCGCCGGCCGGCCCGTGACCTCGGGCGGCCGGGTGCTCCACGTGGTGGGCCGTGGCGCCACGGCGGGCGAGGCCCGGCTGGCCGCCTACCGGCAGTTGGCCCACGTCTCCTTCCGCGGCCTGCGCTACCGGGACGACATCGGGGCCGAACCCGCCGTCGTCGTCCCCCACTGAACCCTGTCACGAGCCCTGGAACCCCAGGCAATAAGGCGGTATCACCAAATGACGGCAACGACAGTAACGACGCCAAGGGCACCCGGAACGCCGGCCTCGGCGACGGTGGAGATGCACGAGTCGCGCGTCCGGTCCTACGCACACGCCTTCCCGGGCGTCTTCACCTCGGCCAAGAACGAGCTGCTGTACTCCGAGGACGGGACCGAGTACCTCGACTTCCTCTCCGGAGCCGGCACCCTCAACTACGGGCACAACCCGGAGCCGGTCAAGCAGCGGCTGATCGACTACCTGAAGGACGACGGCCTCACCCACGGCCTCGACCTGGTCACCACTGCCAAGGCGGGCTTCATCGACGCCTTCACCCGGCACGTCCTCGCCCCCCGGGGCCTCGACCACCGGATCCAGTTCACCAGCCCCTCCGGCACCAACGCGGTCGAGGCGGCCCTCAAACTGGCCCGGCTGGCCACCGGTCGCGTCCCGGTGGTGGCCTTCAGCGGCGGCTTCCACGGCGTGAGCACCGGCGCGCTCGCGGCGACCGGCTCCGCGCACTACAAGCAGGGCCTCTACGCGACCCTGCCCCACACCGTCCACCTGCCCTACCCGGACTCCCCGCTCGGCGAGTTCGACTCCCTGGACCTTCTCCGGCGGCTGGTGGAGGACCCCTCCTCGGGCATCGAGAAGCCGGCAGCCGTGCTGATCGAGACGGTGCAGGGCGAGGGCGGCGTCTACATCGCTCCGGTGGAGTTCCTGCGCGGGCTGCGGGAGTTCTGCGACCGGCACGGCATCCTGCTGATCGTCGACGACATCCAGGCCGGCTGCGGGCGTACCGGCGCGTTCTTCTCCTTCGAGCGGGCGGGCATCGTCCCGGACATCGTGACCCTCTCCAAGTCGATCGGCGGGTACGGCCTGCCCATGTCCGTCGTGCTGATCAAGCCCGAATACGACATCTGGCTGCCCGGTCAGCACAACGGGACGTTCCGCGGCAACCAACTCGCCTTCATCGCCGCCGAGTCGGTCATCCGGCACTACTGGGCGGACGGTACGGACGGCGCGTTCGTCCAGGAGGTCCGGGCCAAGGGCCGGTCCGCCGAGGAGTTCCTCACCACCGCCCTCACCAGCCGCCACCCGGTCGCCCTGCGCGGTCTGGGCCTGATGCTGGGCCTGGACTTCTCCCGGGCCGGGGACGTCTCGGCCGCCAAGGTGTCCCGGCTCTGCTTCGACGCGGGGCTGATCGTGGAGACCTGCGGGCGCGCCGACGAGGTCCTGAAGATCCTTCCGCCGCTGACCGTCACCGAGGAGAACCTGCGGCGCGGTCTCGAGACCATCGTGTGGGCGGTGGACCGCCTCGGCACGGACCGCGCGGCGGCCGTGGTGGCACGTGAGAAGGCGGTCGCGGTATGAGCCACGATCCGTGGACCGAGATGTCCGACGAAGAGCACCGGGTCCTCGGATTCCGGGCGGCCGAACCACACGAGGCGCTCGCGCACTTCACCGGCCGGCTGCGGTTCGAGACCGACCCGTACGACGTGAACGCGGACGTCGTGGCCGGGCTGAGCGGGTTCATCGTCCTGGACGTGCGCCGACGGCCCGCCTATGACGCCGAGCGCATCGACGGTGCGGTGCACTTCTCGCACCATGACATGACCCCGCAGAGCCTCGCCGCGCTCGACCCCGCCCTCGTCTACATCACCTACGGCTGGGGACCCGGGTGCAACGGGGGAACCCGGGGGGCCGCCAAGTTGTCGGCGGCGGGGCTGCGGGCCAAGGAGATGATCGGCGGCCTGGAGTACTGGAAGCGCGGCGGCTATCCGACGACCGGAGCCGGGGGCGGGGCCGAGGCCGGTACCCCTGCCGGTCGCGGGACCGGCACCGGTTCCGAGACCGGCAGCGGTGCCGCCGCCCGCCCGGCCGGCCGCAACGGCTGCTGCATCTGACCCCGGCCCGACGTCCGCTGCCGCCGCCCCACCGACCCCCTGGTGTGGCGGCGGCAGCGGGCTGTCCGGTACCCCCTTCGCCGGACACGGACCTCTGCCGGCTTCGCGAGAGGAACAGCACACCATGAGGGCGCAGCTCTCCCCGACAGGCCGACGCATCCTGCTGTCCACGGTCTCCTCGGACTCCCACACCTGGAACCTCGTCTTTCTTCAGCTCCTGCTCGAGGAGCTCGGCCACGAGGTCGTCAATCTCGGCCCCTGCGTGCCCGACGAGTTGCTCATCGAGACCGCGGCGGCCGAACGGCCGGACGCGATCGTCATCAGCTCGGTCAACGGCCACGGCCACCTCGACGGCGTCCGGCTGATCCGGGCCGTGCGCGCCGACCCGCGGATCGGCGGGATTCCCGCCATGATCGGCGGCAAACTGGGCGTCCAGGGCAGCGAAGACACCTCTTATGTACGGGAACTCACGGAGGCCGGATTCGACGCCGTCTTCGTGGAGGGCGCCCCCGAGGCCGCCCTGCACGCCTTCCTCGGTGTCCTGCCCGCCTCAACTCCGGCCCGTGACCTGGCCGTCGGGACTTCCTGATGAACAAACCGGTTATCCTGGGCGGCAGCCCTGCCGCCGCCACGCACGACTCCCACGACCTCGGCGCGTACGTCCGCCGGTTCGCCGACACCGCCCTGGTCGTCCAACCACGCATGGGCATGTCCGACCCGGAGGAGATGGCCGCCGGGCTGCGCGCGGTGGCCGGCGCCCGGGCCCGTACCGTCGCCACCCTCACCATCGACGCCTACACCCGCGTCGGCGACGAAGCAGGCGCCCGGGCCGCACTCGCCCGTCAGGGCCGGCTCAACGGCTACCCCATCACCGTCCACGGCCCCGAGCTGACCGCAGCCCTCGCCGCCGCGGCCGGCGACCGCCCCGTCCAGGTACGGCACGGCTCGGCCAGTCCGGGCGCCATCTTTCGTACCCTGGTCGGCGCCGGACTCTCCGCCAGCGAGGGCGGTCCGGTCTCGTACTGCCTGCCCTATGGACGCACGCCGCTGGCCGAGTCGGTGGCGCACTGGCGGGATGCCACCCGACAACTGGCGGACGAGTGCGCGGCACTCGGCCGCCGGGCACACCTGGAGAGCTTCGGCGGTTGCCTGTTGGGACAGCTGTGCCCGCCCTCGCTGCTCATCGCCGTCAGCCTGTTGGAGTGCCTGTTCTTCGTTCAGCACGGCATCCGCAGCGTCTCGCTCAGCTACGCGCAGCAGACACACCCGGTGCAGGACCTCGAGGCGCTCGCGGCACTGCGCCGACTGGCCGACACCTACCTGCCGGAGCATGTCGACAGGCACCTGGTGCTCTACACGTACATGGGTGTCTTCCCCGCCACCCGGGCCGGTGCCGAGCTGCTGACGGACCGCAGCGCCGAGCTGGCCGCGCGGGCCGGGGTGGAGCGCCTGATCGTAAAGACTCCCGCGGAGGCCCACCGGCTGCCCACGGTGTCGGAGAACGTACGCTCGCTGCGCCGTGCCTCCGAGGCCGCCGCCCGCGCGCGCACCGCCCACGATCTGCCGTGGGCGCACCAAACGGACTACGGCGGGGTGCTCGCCGAAGCGACCGCGATGATCGAGGCGGTGCTGGAACTCTCCGACGACATCGGGAGCGCGCTGCTGCTCGCCTTCCGCCGGGGCCTGCTGGACGTCCCGTTCTGCCTGCACCGCGACAACCGGGCCGCGACCCGCAGCGCCATCGATGCCGACGGGCGGCTGGTGTGGGCCGATCAGGGGGCGCTGCCGTTGCCCCACCGGGCACGTACCGCCGAGCGGCGCGTCACCGCCGCCCGGCTGCTGACCATGCTCCGGCACACCGCCGAGCAGTACGACGCGTGGGGGGCCGCCGGCAGCGGGCCGCAGGGAGCCGCCCTGCCCGGTCCGCAGAACGCGCTGCCGACGGCGTCCTGACCGTCCGTCCGCGCGGGAAGCCGACGGACGGATCCGGGCGGCGGACGTCCCCGTACGGCAGGCGCCTCATCCGCGCGACGAGCGTCTCCGTGCGACAAGGGGGCGGGGGCCGCCCCCCCGGGGGGGGGCCCCCCCCCCCCCGCGCCCGCCCCCCCACCCCCCCCCCGGGGGGGGGCGGGCGGGGGGGCGGCCCGCCC
>NZ_JBHWBS010000105.1:0-26433 GCF_042735655.1 Streptomyces sp. NPDC059567
AGGCACACCAGGTGTGCCGGGGCCCTCTCCCGTACGGCGTCCTGCTCCGCGAGCGAACGTACGGCTCCTACTCCGCGAACTTGATCATCGGGAAGCTGCCGGTGTTCGTCGGGGCGTGGTCCGGGAGCCAGAGCACCGCGATCGCCCCGCCCGCCCCCTCCGGCATGCCCTCGGGCGCAGCGTTGCGGAACGTCAGCCGGGCCCCCAGGACCCGCGCCTGCCCCGCCGCGATCGTCAGCCCCAGCCCGTGGCCCTGGCCCGCGCGGTCGCTCGCGCCGGTACGGAAGCGGCTCGGGCCCTCGCGGAGCAGCGCCTCGGGGAAGCCGGGGCCGTGGTCCCGGACCCGTACGACCCGGCCCTCGACCGTCACCTCCACCTGCGGCTTGCCGTGCTTGGCCGCGTTCGCGAGGAGGTTGCCCAGGATCCGCTCCAGCCGGCGCGGGTCGGTGTTCACCCAGGACTCGTGGACGACGTGCACGACCGCGTCCGGGTCGAGCGCCCGCACCCGCCGCTCCACGAACTCGCCGAGCGCGATCTCCTGAAGCTCGGCCCGCTCCGACGCGCTGTCGAGCCGAGCCACCTCCAGCACGTCCTCGACCAGCGTCCTCATGGCCTGCGCCCGGTCCCGTACGAGCTCACTGGGGCGCCCCGGCGGCAGCAGCTCCGCCGCCGTGAGCAGACCGGTCACCGGGGTCCGCAGCTCGTGCGCGATGTCGGCGGTGACCCGGCGCTCCGCCTCGATCCGCTCCTGCAGGGCGTCGGTCAGGGCGTCCACGGCACGCGCCAGCTCGTCGGTCTCGTCGCGGACGACTCCGCCGATCGCCTTCCGGACCCGTACGTCCGTGTTGCCCTGCGCGACCTTGCCCGCCGCCGCGGCGGCCTTCCGCAGCCGGCGCGAGAGCTGGCCGCCGATGAGCACACCGAGCGCGCAGCCGCCGAACACCACCGACACCGAGCCGATGACCAGGGCCCGGTCGAGATCCTTCATGATCGCCGTGGAGCGGTCGGCGAACGGGATGTGCAGCGACAGCACGTCCCCGTTGGCCAGCGGCACCGCCGCCCAGACGTCCGGCGGACCGCCGTGGCGGTGCTCCTGGACGTACGTACCGCGCCGCTTGTCCCGCATGAGCTGATCCAGCTGCGGCGGCAGCATCGGGTCGTTGATCTTGGTGCCGAAGCGGGGCTCCTTCGGCTTGGAGCCCTCGTACATCCGCTGCGCGAAGAGGAGCCGCTCCATCTGCACCTCGCGCGCGTTGTCCAGCATCGAGACCCGCGCCGAGTTGTGGACGACGAGGCTGAGGGTGACCGCGATCAGCGCGCCCACGGCCGCGATGGCGACGGCGATCTTCCAGCGGACCCCCGTGCGGAGGGCGAGCGGCCTCACCTGCTGCCCCGCTTCACCGGCTGACCTGCTTCATCCCCGCTGACCCGCTTCATCCCTTGAGCTTGTAGCCGAAGCCGCGGACCGTCTCGATCCGGTCCTGGCCGATCTTGGTGCGCAGCCGCTGGACATGGACGTCCACCACCCGGGTGTCGCCGCCCCAGCCGTAGTCCCAGACCCGCTCCAGGAGCTTGTCCCGGGACAGGACCGTGCCCGGCGCGGACGAGAACTCGAGCAGCAGACGCATCTCCGTCGGGGTCAGCCCGACCGGCACACCGCCCTTGCGGACCTCCATGCCCTCGGTGTCGACCTCCAGGTCGCCGAAGACCAGCACCCCGCCCTCGGGCGCATCGGCACGCCCCGCGTCACCGCCCGCGGGGCCGCCGGCGTGCCCGAAACGGCGCAGTACGGCACGGATCCGGGCCACGAGCACGGCACCGTCGAAGGGCTTGGTCACGTAGTCGTCGGCCCCGGCCTCCAGACCCAGGACGACGTCGATGGAGTCGGCGCGCGCGGACAGCATGATCACGGGCACGGTCGACTCGTCACGGATCCGGCGGCACAGGCTGACGCCGTCCATGCCCGGCAGCATCACGTCGAGCAGCGCGATGTCGGGCCGGTCCGCCCGGAACGCCTCGAGCCCGGACAGCCCGTCGGGCATGGCGGTCACCGTGAAGCCGTCCCGCTCCAGTGCGAGCTGGGTGGCTTCACGGATGACGTCGTCGTCCTCGACGAACAGCACATGGGTCTCGGCCATCGTGCGCCTTCCTGCCTTCCGTTCCTTCTCGTTCCGCTCGGAGGCGGTGCAGTCTGGTTCAGTTGCCGCTCGGCTCGACGGTCGGGGGGCCGTCGATGCCTCCGTCGCCGACCGCGCGGCTGTAGTCGTTGTGCACCCAGTCGTGCTGGCTGAACTTGCTCCCCGCCCAGCGGTACGTGATCACGTCCTCGCCCGAGGGGTAGGCCACCGGGTCGCCCTTGGCGTACACCTGCTTCGTCACGACCAGATCGCCCCGGTCGATCGTCGCGTAGACGGCGGCGTCCTCCGCCATGAACACGTTCTTGTACTCGCCGCTCTCCTCGCGGTACACGTACGTGCCGATACCGACGGCATCGCCGCAGGTCATCACGTTGACGACGACATCGGGCGAGGCTCCGCCGGTCAGATTCCCGTAGGAGGTGTCCACCGGGTACGCGTCCGCGACGCACGGCTTCAGATCGCCCTTCAGCCGCTCGCCGATCTTCGGATCCGCCTTGATCAGCGCGATCGGGTCGACGCGCTTGGCGGGCATCTGCCCGGAGGATGCCGACGGCGACGGCGCCGGTACGGCCGATCCCGCCTCGTCGGCCCGGGCGGCGCCCTCGTCACGCGAACCCGTACCGCCGGTGGAGCACGCGGTCATGAACAGCCCGATGGCGACGAGCCCGGCCAGTGCCGTGGTACTCGTCGCCCGGATGATCCGGCGACGCCGTGGGCCGCAGGGCCCGTCGTCGTCGCCGTCGTGTCTGGCGCCTAGGCCGCGCACCGGTGCTGCCCCCGTTCGTCGGGTCGTACGGTCGACCGCTCCAGAGCGCGGGCGTCGTCGACGCCACGGCTCTCCAGTTCCTGACGCAGTCGGGCCAGTGCGCGGTGGAGCGTGGACTTCACCGTACCCGTCGACATACCGAGCGCGGCCGCGGTCTCCTCCGTGCTCATCTGCTCCCAGTGCCGCAGGACGACCACGCTGCGCTGCTTCGGCGCGAGGACCTTCAGGATGTCCATGAGCAGGGCGCGGTCGGCATGCTGCTCGGTGGCGTCGTCGACGGACGCGTCGGGCAGCTGCTCGGTGGGGACCTCGTCGAGCTTGCGGGCCCGCCACCACTCGGTGCGCGTGTTGATCATGACGCGGCGCAGATACGCGTCGGCGAGCGACTTGTCGGCGATGCCGTCCCAGCGGCCGTACGTCCGCACCAGCGCCGTCTGCAGGAGGTCCTGCGCGTCGACCGGGTCGGGGACGAGACGGCGGGCGCTGCGCAGCAGCGCGTCCTGCCGAGTGCGGACGTACTCCTCGAAGTCGAGCACCTCTCCGTGCGACATCTGAACCGCCTCCGATCCCCGTGACCAGCCTGTTTGGCTTACGTCGACGAAGTTACGGAGCAGTTGTCACGAGGCTGTCCGGGGCAGCCGTCGGAGGATGCACGGCTGCCCATCGGTTGTGTAACAGGGGCAGGGGATGGGTAGGAGGTCCAATTCGGCTCAGGACCGCGGGCCGGCCGGTCCGGACCGCGGCGGGCCGGGGCCGGGCTCCCAGGGCGCCGAGGGGTCGGGGTCGGGACTCCGGCAGGTGGTCGGTCAGGACTGCGGCAGGCGGTACAGACCGTCGTCGAGGGGTTCGACCAGGCCGTCGGCGACCAGGCCGTCCAGCGCCCGGGCCCGCTGCACCGGCTCGTCCCAGACCGCGTCCAGGGCGGACTGCGGGACGGCGCCCACCGTCTCCCGGAGCACGGCGAGCAGCCGGCCGCGGACCTGCCGGTCCGTACCCGCGTACGTCTGACCGCGTCGCGCAGGCCCCTCATGGGCCGGCTTCCCCGACATCCGCCAGACGCAGCTTCCGGCGATCGGGCAGCGCCCGCAGTCCTCGTTCTTCGCCGTGCAGACCAGCGCGCCCAGCTCCATCGAGGCGGCAGCCCAGCGGGCCGCCGTCGCCTCGTCCTCGGGCAGAAGCGCCCGCGCGAGCCGCCGCTCGGCGGCGGTCGTGGCGTTCGGCGGGTACTGCATGCCCGAGGCCGCCCGGGCGAACACCCGGCGGACATTGGTGTCGAGCACCGGATGCCGCTGCCCGTACGCGAACGAGGCCACCGCGGCCGCCGTGTACTCCCCGATACCGGGCAGCGCCAGCAGCGCGGCGTGCTCGCTCGGTACGTCGCCGCCGTGCCGCTCCGTTATGGCCACGGCCGCCGCATGCAGCCGCAGGGCGCGCCGCGGGTAGCCGAGCCTGCCCCAGGCACGCACGGCCTCACCGGGCGCGTCGGCCGCGAGGTCGGCAGGGCGCGGCCAGCGCGCGAGCCACTGCTCGTACACGGGCAGGACGCGTACGACCGGGGTCTGCTGGAGCATGAATTCGCTGACCATCACGCCCCACGCCCCCGCCTCGGGGCGGCGCCAGGGCAGGTCGCGGGCGTGCCGGTCGAACCAGGCGAGGACGGGCCCGTGCAGCTCGGCCGGGGCCGGGACGGGGGCGTCGTCGAACACGGGGGTGGAGGCATCGGTGGAAGTCATCGCACCCCGATCCTGGCACGTTCAGCGCGCGCCGTGGCGCACGCCCTCGGGGCGCGTGGAGGCGCGCGGGCGCGGCCCGCGCCCGGCGCACCACACCACCGCGCCGGTACGGCTCGACCGGGCCGTCTCCACCAGCGCCCGGACCGGCCGGGTCGCCGCCCTGACGGCCAGGAACGCGACCGCGCCGCCGAGCAGCAGCCCGACCGTCACGTCGTGCGGATAGTGGACGCCGACGAAGACCCGTGAGAACGCCATGAGCAGTGCCATCGGCACGGTCAGCCACACGAACCCGCGCCAGGCCAGCGCGAGCGCGACCGCCGCCGCGCCCGCGATGGCGGCGTGGTTGCTGGGGAAGGACCAGTCGCCGGTCGGCGGGCACGGGACGAGCGAGGCGGGGGCGCCCGCGACGGCCCGGCACGGACGCTCCTCGTCCACCAGTGACTTGAGCGACTCGCTCACCACATAGCCGAACGCGGTCGCGAGCGGGGCGAGCAGCGCGAGGGCCATCGCATCGCCCGCCCCGGACCTGGCCCGCCACCAGCCGGCCACGAACAGCATGCCGAAGAGCAACAGTCCGGCCTCGGTCCACACCTCGGCGAGCTGCTGGAACCAGTGCGGGGTGGAGTGGGCGAAGTCCGTGACGTCGAGATAGAGACCGTCGGAGAGGTCGGAGAGGTTGTCCATGATCAGGACGCTAACCGGCGGCCGACGCCCGGCACCCGTGCCGAAGGACCACGACGACCCCCGACGAAAGTGGGGGTGAGCGGGGGCATTCCGGCGTTCCGGATGTGATCATCGGCAAAACTTGATGCCTGGGGCGGCGGGTGGGGCGGGAGTTGGCGCCGATCTCTCGTAAGGTTCGTGCCGTGGGATCACTGCGCAATCCGGTCGGGCCGCTTCCCTCCTCCATCTACTGGCGACGGAGGGCGGTCGCGCTGTGCCTGCTCGCACTTCTCGCGCTGATCACCCTCTGGGCCGTCACCTCCGGCGGAGGCGGCGGGAAGAAGGCGAACGACTCGGCCAACGGCTCCTCCCCCGCGCCGTCGATCACCCCCGGACCCTCCGGTTCCGGTCCCGCGATCAGTGAACAGCCGGGCGGACGGGACGAGTCGGGCGACTCCGGAGAGAACTCCGGCGGCGACGGTGGAGACGGCGGCAGCGCCGGCACCGGAGGCGCCGACGCGGGCGCCGAGGCCGGCGGCAAGAACGGGGACACGGACGGAGCGGGCGGCGCGAGTACGGGCGCGGGGCAGCAGGTTCCGGCCAATTCTCCGCTGCCGAACTGCGCGCCCGGAGCGCTGCAGTTGACCCTCCGCAGCGCCAAGGTCTCGTACGCGCCCGGCGAGAAGCCCCGCTTCCACCTGGTCGCCAAGAACACCTCGCCAGTGGACTGCAAGGCCGATCTCGGCCCGAAGAACGCGGTCCTGACGATCAGTGACGACAAGGACGACGAGGTCTGGTCGTCCCAGGACTGCCCGCGTCCGGCCGGCGGTGTGCTGCTCCGGGTCCCGGCGCGCTCGACGGTCACGCACAACGTGGACTGGGACCGCGGCCGGAGCGCCCCGCAGTGCGCCACGGCCCCGGCGGGCCCGGTGGGACCGGGGACGTACCTGGTGGAGGCGGCGATGCCGGGAGTGAAGGTCCTTCCGGCGTCGTTCACGCTGGCCAAGGACTGACAGAGAAACGAGGAAGGGGCCGTACGGAGATCTCCGTACGGCCCCTTTCCACGTCTGTGCGTGCGGGTCGGGCTAGACGTACCGCTCCAGGATCGAGGACTCCGCGAGCCGGGACAGGCCCTCGCGGACACTGCGCGCCCGTGCCTCGCCGACGCCGTCGACGGTCTGGAGGTCGTCCACGCTGGCCGCGAGCAGCTTCTGGAGCCCGCCGAAGTGCTCCACGAGCCGCTCGATGATCGCGCCGGGCAGCCGCGGGACCTTGGCGAGGAGCCGGTAGCCGCGCGGGGAGACCGCGGAGTCGAGGGTCTCGGGCGAGCCGCTGTAGCCCAGGGCCCGCGCCACGATGGGCAGTTCGAGGAGCTCGGCGTGGGTGAGCGCGTCGAGCTCGGTGAGGGCCTCGGCGACCGTGCGGGAGCGCTTGGCCGTCGGCTCGGGCACGTAGTCGCGGATGACCAGCTCGCGCTCGGGCTCGACGCCCGCGATCAGCTCGTCGAGCTGGAGCGAGAGGAGCCGGCCGTCGGTGCCGAGCTCGACGACGTACTCGGCGATCTCGGTGGCGATCCTGCGGACCATCTCCAGCCGCTGCGCGACGGCGGTGACGTCGCGGACGGTCACCAGGTCCTCGATCTCCAGGGCGGAGAGGGTGCCGGCGACCTCGTCGAGGCGGAGCTTGTACCGCTCCAGGGTCGCGAGCGCCTGGTTGGCGCGCGAGAGGATCGCGGCCGACTCCTCCAGGACGCGGCGCTCACCGTTCACGTAGATCGCGATGAGCCGCATCGACTGGGAGACGGAGACGACCGGGAAGTTGCACTGCTTGGAGACCCGGTCCGCGGTGCGGTGGCGGGTGCCGGTCTCCTCGGTGTGGATGGAGGCGTCCGGGACGAGCTGGACACCGGCCCGGTGGATCTTGGAGATGTCCTTGTCGAGGACGAGCCCGCCGTCGAGCTTGCACAGCTCGCGCAGCCGGGTCGCGGTGAACTCCACGTCCAGCACGAAGCCGCCGGTGCACATCGAGTCCACCGTCTTGTCCATGCCGAGCACGATCAGACCACCGGTGTTGCCACGCAGAACACGCTCGAGGCCGTCGCGCAGTGCGGTGCCGGGAGCGACCGCGCTGAGGGCCGCGCGCATCAGCGCTTCGTTCCCGTCCTTGGCTGCCACTGCACTCCTCCGGCTCGTACGGATGGGCGAGACCAGGGCAAAGTCTAGCGACACCGCCCCGCGGCCCTCCGCCGCGCGCCGGATCACCCCCTCTTCCCACCCCGTCCGCGCCCTCGGAAACCGGCCACACGCCACCTGCCCGAGCCTGCCGCGGTCAACCGTCTAAGCCCCCGCGCGCCGACCTTCCGCGGCCGACGGAGCCCTGTGCTCGGGGGTACCGGGCGAGCCACGCCGTCCGGGGCCGCGCGCCGACCTTCCGTGTCGGCGGACCCTCGCGCTCGGGGGTTACCGGGCCGGGCCGAGAGCGCGAGCTCGTCAGGGCACCCGGCCCGTCCGTCCGTGCCCCCTGGGACGTCCGTCCGTGCCCCCTGGGACGTCCGTCCGCGCACCCGGGACCGTCCGTCCGCGCACCTGGGCCCGTCCGTCCGGGCCCCCCCGGGCTACGCGTCCGCGTCCTTGGGGGCCGCCGCTCGGCGGCTGCGGGGGAGGACGCGCAGGGCGTCGCCCATGTCCGCCACCTCCGTGACCTTCATGCCCGCCGGCACCTTCCCCGGGTCCGTGGGGACCAGGGCGTGGGTGAAGCCGAGACGGTGCGCCTCGGCCAGGCGCCGCTGAACGCCCGTGACCCGGCGGACCTCGCCCGCGAGCCCGACCTCGCCGATCGCGACCAGGTTCTTCGGCAGCGGGGTGTCGCTGGCGGCGGAGGCGAGCGCGAGCGCGATCGCCAGGTCGGCGGCCGGCTCGGAGAGCTTCACACCGCCCACCGTCGCCGAGTAGATGTCCCGCTTGCCGAGCGCGGTGATCCGGCCGCGCTGCTCCAGGACGGCCAGCATCATCGAGACCCGGGACGTCTCCAGACCGGACGTGGTCCGGCGCGGTGACGGGATCTGGGAGTCGACTGTCAGCGCCTGGACCTCGGCCACGAGCGGCCGGCGGCCCTCCAGGGTGACGGTCAGGCAGGTGCCCGGCACGGCGACGTCGCGGCGGGTCAGGAACAGCCCGGAGGGGTCGGCAAGGCCCGTGATCCCCTCGTCGTGCAGCTCGAAGCAGCCGACCTCGTCCGTCGCCCCGTACCGGTTCTTCACCCCGCGGACCAGCCGCAGGCGCGCGTGCCGGTCGCCCTCGAAGCTCAGGACGACGTCGACCAGGTGCTCGAGGAGGCGGGGGCCGGCGATCGCGCCGTCCTTGGTGACGTGGCCGACCAGGAGCGTGGACATGCCCCGCTCCTTGGAGGCCCGGATCAGCGCGCCGGCGACCTCGCGCACCTGCGCCATGCCGCCGGGCGCGCCGTCGATCTCGGGGGAGGCGACGGTCTGCACCGAGTCCATGATCAGCAGCGAGGGCTTGACCGCGTCGAGGTGGCCGAGGACGGCGGACAGGTCGGTCTCGGCCGCCAGATACAGATGGTCGCTCAGTGCGTTGATCCGGTCGGCCCGCAGTCGGACCTGGCTCGCGGACTCCTCGCCCGTGACGTACAGCGTGCGGTGCTCGTCGCTCGCGGCCTTCGCGGCGACGTCCAGCAGCAGCGTGGACTTGCCGACGCCCGGCTCACCGGCGAGCAGCACGACCGCTCCGGGCACCAGGCCCCCGCCGAGCACGCGGTCCAGTTCGTCGACGCCGGTCGAGCGGGCCGTGGCCTGCCGGCCGTCGACCTGGCCGATGGGCAGCGCGGCGGTGGAGACCCGGCCTGCGGCGGTCGTGCGGACGGCGGGCGCGCCGTACTCCTCGACCGTCCCCCAGGCCTGACACTCGGGGCAACGGCCGAGCCATTTGGCGGTCGTCCAGCCGCATTCGGTGCAGCGGTAGGACGGCCTGTCCTTGGCGGATCTCGTACGGGCAGCCATGAACCGAACCGTAGCGGGCCGCACTGACAACGGCTGCCGAGCCGGAACTCCGCCGACCCGGCGACGGGACCCCGGCGTCGGAATGTCGCCTTCCTGTCCCCTTTTGAGGGATACCTTCACCCGTACGGATTAAAAGTGTTCAACCGGTACGAAGACCCCGCCCACTCCTGCCTACGGTCGCCCAGTGACGAGCAGCAGGCTGGAATCCTCCACACACACCACCGGCGCACACCGGGCGCACCGGCGAGCGCCCGAAAGCCCGCGCACCATCGGCCAGCACCCGCCCGCACGCTACGAGGCCCATCTGGACGGGCTGTTCACCTACTGCCTCTCCGTGCTCTGCGACCACGACGTCGCGACCGCCGTCCTCGGCGACGTCCTCGCCGTCGCCGAACGCCACCACGGCCGCTGTCCGTCCGACGCGGACGGGCGCAAGGCATGGCTCTACGCGCTGGCCCGCTGGGCATGTCTGCGCAGCCTCGGGGAGCAGCGCCGCAAGCGACAGGGCGCGCACACCGGCCGCCCCGTCGTCGCCGCGCCCGAGCCGCCTCCGGTCTCCGAGGAGGTCGCCGACCGCCGGCGCGCGGAACTGGCCCTGCTCGCCTGGCCCGAGGCGGCCGGCACCACCCCCGAGCAGCGCGAGGCCCTGGAGCTCGCCGTCCGGCACGGCCTCGGCCACCGCGAAGTCGCCGCCGTGCTCTCCCTCGACCCGCTCGCCGCCCGGGAGCTGCTCTCGTCCGCCGCCTGCGAGGTCGAGCGGACCCGGGCCGCGCTCGCGGTCGTCGAGACCGGCAACTGCCCCACCGTCGCCCGGCTCACCGGCGACCACCAAGTGCTGCTCTCCGCGGCCCTGCGTGCCGAACTCGTCCGCCATGTCGACGACTGTCCGCGCTGCCGTCGGGCCGCCGAGCGGGCGGGTGCGGGCGGACCCTGGCCCGGCGCGGCCGCGGTCTCCCCGGCCAGGCTCCCGCTGGTCGAGGCGCCGAAGGCGGCGGCGTACGTGGCGATGCTGCACGTCCCACGCGCGCGTGCCGGTGCCCCGCGCTTCGGCCCGACCGGCTTCCCGATGGACCCCAAGGACCACGCGGCCCGCCGTGACCGGATGCGGGCCCGCGCGGTGACGACGACCGTCGTGGCGGCGGTGGTCGCGGCGCCCGTGCTCGCCCTGTGGGCCTCGTACCGAGGCGGCCCCCTCATGGGGGAGGGCGACCGTGCGGGCGCCCCGGTCACCGCGCGCGAGGCGGACGAACCGACGAGCCTCGACGGCACCCCGTACGACCGCTACGAGAACGCGGGGAACGCGGAGACCACCCCGGACTCCCGCTTCACCCAGGGCAGCCGCTCCCCGGACGTCTCGGTCGAGGTGATCAGCCCCGGCGGGCCGGTCGGACCCACGCTGCCCGGGCAGCCGGGTCCCGGCCGGATCACGGTCGCGGCGCACGGCGACGGGGACACGACGCTGCTCACCCTCACGGCGTCCGGCGGCGCGCCCGTCGACTGGTCGCTGTGGACGGACGCGCCCTGGCTGTACGTGAGCCAGGCGTCCGGCACCCTGCGCCCCGGCGAGTCGGTGACGGTCCGGATCGCCGTCGACCAGGCACGCGAGCCGGCCGGCGCGTGGTCCGCGCGGGTCGGGGTCAACCCCTCGGGCGCGGTGGTACGGATCGACGGCCGCGGGGCGGGCACGTCGCCTCCGCCGACGACGGAGGAGCCCCCTCCGACGACGGATCCGACGACCCCTCCGCCGACCACGGATCCGACGACGCCTCCGCCGACGACCGAGGAACCGCCCCCGACGACGGATCCGACGACCCCTCCACCGACGACGGACCCCACCCCCACGAGCGACCCCTCGCCGTCCACGGACCCGGGAACACCGAGCGGCTCGGACTCCCCGCCGGCGTCGTAGCCCGCGGGGGCCGAATCGGCGCCCACCGGGTCAGCGCTCGACGCGACGCCCGGGAGGGCGCCCGCGCCGACGCCCGGCTCGCCTCCCGCGTGGCGCCCGGGTCGATGACCGGGTTGCCTTCCGCGTGGCGCCCGGGTCGGTGACCGGCCGGGCACGCCCGGGTCGCTTTCCGCGTGGCGCCCGGGTCGACTTCCACGGCGGGTTCGGTCGGCGTCCGGCCCGGCGCTCGGTCCGCCACCCGGGCTCACCTTCCGCGTCGTGCGACCCGCCGCCGGTCGCCTCCCGCGGCGGTTACCGCTTCGCCGGGTCCGCCGGGTGCGGTGCCACCAGCGGCAGCTGGGCGGCCAGCCGGGCCTCGCACAGCTCCACCAGCACGTCGTACGCCGCCTTGCCCATCAGCTCCGTCAGCTCGGGCCGGTACGTCACGTACACCGGCTCCCCGGCCCCGTGCGCCGAGGTCGCCGAGGTGCACCACCAGTGCAGGTCGTGGCCGCCGGGGCCCCAGCCGCGCCGGTCGTACTCGCCGATCGACACCTGGAGGATCTTCGTGTCGTCGGGCCGCTCGATCCAGTCGTACGTGCGCCGCACCGGCAGCTGCCAGCAGACGTCCGGCTTGGTCTCCAGCGGCTCCTTGCCCTCCTTGAGGGCCAGGATGTGCAGCGAGCAGCCGGCGCCGCCCGCGAACCCGGGGCGGTTCTGGAAGATGCAGGACCCCTCCCAGCGGCGGGTCTGCCGGTCGCCGTCCTCGTCGACCTGCGTCCAGCCCGTCTCCGTGCCGACGTCGTGGAACTGCCACAGCTCGGGCGTGAGCCGGTCCACGTGCGAGGCGACCCGCTTCTCGTCGTCCTCGTCGGAGAAGTGGGCGCCCAGCGTGCAGCAGCCGTCGTCGGCGCGGCCCGCCTGGATGCCCTGGCAGCCGCTGCCGAAGATGCACGTCCAGCGCGAGGTGAGCCAGGTCAGGTCGCAGCGGAAGACCTGCTCGTCGTCGGCGGGGTCGGGAAACTCGACCCACGCGCGCGGAAAGTCGAGGCCCTTCTCGTCCGGTTCGCCACGGCCGGCAGCGCCGCTCGGCTTCTTGGAGGTCTTCTGAGCCTTGGCAGCGCTGTCTTTGCCCGGCTTCGCCTTTTTCGTCTTTGGCACACGACAAGCGTATGCGGGTGGGAGCAGTAGCGTTCCGTCCATGAGACTCGGAGTCCTCGACGTCGGTTCGAACACAGTGCACCTGCTGGTGGTGGACGCCCACCCCGGCGCCCGCCCGCTGCCCGCCCACTCCCACAAGGCGGAGCTGCGGCTGGCGGAGCTCCTCGACGAGGGAGGTGCCATCGCGCCCGACGGCGTCGAGCGGCTCATCGCGACCGTCCAGGGCGCCATCCAGGCCGCCGAGGACAAGGGCTGCGAGGAAGTGCTGCCGTTCGCGACCTCGGCGGTGCGCGAGGCGACGAACGCCGACGCCGTCCTGGAGCGGGTGAAGCGGGAGACCGGCATCGACCTCCAGGTCCTCACCGGTGAGGAGGAGGCCCGGCTCACGTTCCTGGCGGCCCGCCGTTGGTTCGGCTGGTCCGCGGGCAAGCTGCTCCTCCTCGACATCGGCGGCGGCTCGCTGGAGATCGCGTACGGCATCGACGAGGAGCCGGACGCCGCGGTGTCGCTGCCGCTGGGCGCGGGACGGCTGACGTCCGGCTGGCTGCCGGGCGACCCGCCCGACGCGGCGGACGTACGGGCGCTGCGCCGCCACGCGCGCGCCCAGATCGCCCGTACGGTCGGGGAGTTCAGCCGCTTCGGCAAGCCCGACCATGTCGTGGCCACGTCCAAGACCTTCAAGCAGCTCGCCCGCATCGCCGGATCGCCCGGCTCCGAGCGGGGGCTCTACCTGCGGCGCGTCCTGACCCGCGCGTCCCTGGAGGAGTGGGTCCCCAAGCTCGCGGCCATGACGGCGGACCAGCGCGCCGACCTCCCGGGCGTCTCGGAGGGCCGCGCACCCCAGCTGCTCGCGGGGGCGCTGGTGGCCGAGGGGGCGATGGACCTCTTCGGCGTGAACGAACTGGAGATCTGCCCCTGGGCGCTCCGCGAGGGCGTGATCCTGCGCCGCCTGGACCACCTGCCGGAGGAGTAGCGAGCTGCCCCGCCCTTCCGCCCCGACGCACGCGCGCGTGCGTCGGGGCTTTGGCCCCACGCGCGCGTGCCGGACAACCGGCCCCCCACACATGCGGGGGTGCGCCCAGCCACCCCGGCCACCCCCGCGCCGAGCCCATCACCCGCGCCCCCGCCTCCACGCGCCCCGCGCACCCCACGTGACCGGAGCCACCTCCCCGGGGCCTGCCCCGCCCCGTACGCTGTCCCTCGTGGCAGAACCAGTGGTGCGCATCCCGGATGCGAAGGTCGCCCTGTCGACGGCCTCGGTCTATCCGGAGTCGACGGCGACGGCCTTCGAGATCGCCGCGCGCCTCGGCTACGACGGCGTCGAGGTCATGGTGTGGACCGATCCGGTCAGCCAGGACATCGAGGCCCTGCGCCGCCTCTCGGACTACCACCAGGTCCCGATCCTCGCCGTCCACGCGCCCTGTCTGCTCATCACCCAGCGCGTCTGGTCCACGGACCCCTGGACCAAGCTCCAGCGCGCCCAGGCGGCCGCCGAGAAGCTCGGCGCCTCCACCGTCGTCGTGCACCCGCCGTTCCGCTGGCAGCGTCAGTACGCCCGTGACTTCGTCACCGGCATCTGGCGGATGGCCGACGAGACGGACGTCCGGTTCGCCGTCGAGAACATGTATCCCTGGCGGTACAAGGACCGCGAGATGCTCGCGTACGCCCCCGAGTGGGACGTCACCAAGGACGACTACCGCCACTTCACGGTCGACCTCTCGCACACCGCCACCGCCCGCACGGACGCCCTCGCCATGATCGACCGCATGGGCGACCGCCTCGGCCACGTCCACCTCGCCGACGGCAAGGGCTCCGCCAAGGACGAGCACCTGGTGCCGGGGCGTGGCACCCAGCCCTGCGCCGAAGTCCTCGAACGCCTCGCGCACACCGGCTTCGACGGCCATGTCGTCATCGAGGTCAACACCCGGCGGGCGATGTCCGCCGCCGAACGCGAGGCCGACCTCGCCGAGGCCCTCGCCTTCACCCGGCTGCACCTGGCGTCGGCGGCCCGGCCGTCGTCCCGGGCCCCCCGCTCATGACCGGTTCGGCCCCCCGCCGGCGCGGCCGCCCGTCGCGTACCGAGGAGGAGAGCGGACCGGGCGCGCGCGAACGCATCCTGGAGGCGGCCCGCACGCAGTTCGCCGAACGCGGCTACGACAAGACCTCCGTACGCGGCATCGCCAAGGCGGCCGATGTCGACCCGGCGCTCGTGCACCACTACTTCGGTACGAAGGACGAGGTCTTCGCCGCCGCCATCGAGGTCTCCTTCGAGCCCACGACCGTCGTCCCGGCGATCATCGAGGGGCCGCGCGACGCCATCGGCGAGCGGCTGGCGCGCTTCTTCATCGGCATCTGGGAGAACCCCGTCTCCCGCGCCCCGCTGCTCGCGATCATCCGCTCCGCGCTGACCCACGAAGCGGCGGCGAAGGTGCTGCGCGGCTTCGTGCTGCGCCGGCTCCTGGAGCGGATCGCGGCCGACCTCGACGTGCCGGACCCGAAGTTCCGCGCGGAGCTGGCGGCCTCCCACATGATCGGGATCGCGATCCTGCGGTACGTCATCCAGGTCGAGCCGCTCGCCACCGCCGACCCGGAGAAGATCGTGGAGATGGTGGCCCCGACCCTCCAGCGCTACCTCACCGAATCCTGAGCCGAGCCCTCACCCGTGTCCTCTCGCGTCCTGACAGCGCACCCCTGACCGAAAGCTGAACATGCCGTCCGGCATACGGACGCGCTGTCCAGATCTTGGTCCGTCGGCGTACGCTCGACAGCAAGCACACCCATTACTGAGGAGCGAGCGACGATGCCCGAGCTGAGGTCCCGCACAGTCACCCACGGCCGCAACATGGCGGGCGCACGCGCCCTTATGCGCGCCTCCGGTGTACCGGGCGCGGACATCGGCCGTAAGCCGATCATCGCCGTCGCCAACTCCTTCACGGAGTTCGTCCCCGGCCACACCCACCTGCAGCCGGTCGGCCGGATCGTCTCCGAGGCCATCACGGCGGCCGGGGCCATCCCGCGCGAGTTCAACACGATCGCCGTCGACGACGGCATCGCGATGGGCCACGGCGGAATGCTGTACTCCCTGCCCTCCCGCGACCTGATCGCGGACAGCGTGGAGTACATGGTCGAGGCGCACTGCGCCGACGCCCTGATCTGCATCTCCAACTGCGACAAGATCACCCCCGGCATGCTGAACGCCGCGCTGCGGCTCAACATCCCGACGGTCTTCGTCTCCGGCGGCCCGATGGAGTCGGGCAAGGCCACGCTGGTCGACGGCACGGTCCGTACGCTCGACCTGGTCGACGCGATCTCCGACGCCGTCAACGACAAGATCTCGGACGAGGACATCCTCCGTATCGAGGAGAACGCCTGTCCGACCTGCGGCTCCTGTTCGGGCATGTTCACCGCCAACTCGATGAACTGCCTGACCGAGGCCATCGGCCTCTCGCTGCCCGGCAACGGCTCGGTCCTCGCCACCCACACGGCCCGCAAGGCGCTCTACGAGAACGCGGCCCGCACGGTCGTCGACATCACCCGTCGCTACTACGACGAGGACGACGACTCCGTCCTGCCGCGCTCGATCGCGACCCGGGCGGCCTTCGAGAACGCCATGGCCCTCGACATCGCCATGGGCGGCTCGACCAACACGATCCTGCACCTGCTCGCCGCCGCCCAGGAGGCCGAGCTGGACTACGGCCTGACCGACATGGACGCCGTCTCGCGCCGTGTGCCGTGCCTGGCCAAGGTCGCGCCGAACGTGGCGCCCGGCGGCACGTACTACATGGAGGACGTGCACCGCGCCGGCGGCATCCCCGCCATCCTCGGCGAGCTGTACCGCGCCGGTCTGCTCAACGAGGACGTGCACACCGTCCACTCCCGCTCCATCAAGGAGTGGCTGGAGACCTGGGACGTGCGCGGTGGCTCCCCGTCGGAGGAGGCCGTCGAGCTGTGGCACGCGGCGCCCGGCTGCGTCCGCTCCGCCACCGCCTTCTCGCAGTCCGAGCGCTGGGAGTCCCTGGACACGGACGCGGCCGGCGGCTGCATCCGCGACGCGGCCCACGCGTACTCGAAGGACGGCGGACTCGCGGTCCTGCGCGGCAACCTGGCCGTGGACGGCTGTGTCGTGAAGACGGCCGGCGTCGACGAGTCGATCTGGACCTTCGAGGGTCCGGCGGTCGTCTGCGAGTCGCAGGACGAGGCCGTCGAGAAGATCCTCAACAAGCAGGTCAAGGACGGCGACGTGGTCGTCATCCGCTACGAGGGCCCGCGCGGCGGCCCGGGCATGCAGGAGATGCTCTACCCGACCTCCTTCCTCAAGGGCCGGGGCCTGGGCAAGACCTGCGCGCTGGTGACGGACGGCCGTTTCTCGGGAGGTACGTCGGGTCTGTCGATCGGCCATGCCTCGCCTGAGGCGGCGTCGGGCGGCACGATCGCGCTGGTCGAGGACGGCGACCGGATCCGTATCGACATCCCGAGCCGCTCGATCGAGCTGCTGGTCGACGAGACGACGCTGGCGGCCCGCCGCGAGGCGCTGGGCGGCGTCTACGCCCCGAAGAACCGGCAGCGCAAGGTGTCGGCGGCGCTGCGGGCGTACGCGGCGATGGCGACGAGCGCGGACAAGGGCGCGGTGCGGGACGTGTCGAAGCTGGCCTGAGCCGGGTTCGGCTCCGAGACGACCTCCGGGACATCGCCGTAGGACACACGTCGCTCTGAGACGGCACTCCGAGACACCGGGACGCGGGGAGTGGGCGGAAACGCTCACTCCCCGCGTTCGCGCTGCATCGTCACCATGTGCGCCCCCGCGGCCGGGAAGGGCGTGCGCCGGGGCGGGATGATCGAGGCGGGCGTGGGGAGTACGCGTACGCGAGCCCGTGGGATCACTGCGGCTGACCCGATGTCACCACCCGGCCGGATCCCGCCCGTCCACGGCGAACACGGACCCGTCGGGCGCGCTCCCGAACACCTTCTCCCCGGCGACGACGGGCGCGGGCACGGTGGTCGCGTACCCGAGCCTGCCGTCCCCGAGCCGCGGCTTCGTCTGCCCGATGAGCGCACCACGCGCGGTGTCGACGGCGATGAGCCGCCCGTCGGAGGCGGAGAGATAGAGCCGCCCGCCGGGAGCGAGCACGGGGGCGGAGACGTTGCCGGCGGCCGTTTCCAGCTCCCAGAGCACCCGCCCGGACGGGCCGGCGGCCGTGTCGAGGGCGATGAGCCGGCCGGCGGAGTCGAGGACGTAGGCGGTGGTGCCACGGACGGCGATCGCCGCCTCGTACGCGCGATAGGGGAGCGGGATACGACGGACGGACTGGTCGGCGGGGTCGTAGCGGACCAGCGCGTCGGTCTCCGTTCCCCGACGGTGCGAGGCCAGGATCAGCGAGCCGTCCTCGGCCGTGGCGACCGGGGAGAGGTCGCCGTCCAGACGCCGCTGCCACACCACTTCGCCGCTCGCGGGGCGCACGGCGGCCACACGGGTGCGGGTCGCGTCGCCCGACGGCTCGAAGACGGACACCAGGTCGGTTCCGGCCTCGTAAGGGCCCAGCTGGGGTGTCGTGAACCCGGGGAGACCATGGCGCCAGAGCTGTCGTCCCGTGGAGCTGTCGACGGCCCGGAGTCCGCCGATCCCGGTGGACAGGACGACGGCCGCGCCGGCGGGCCTGGCCTGCTCGGCGACGGCAGGACCGGTATGCCAGCCGGGTGCGCCGCCGGCGGTCGCGTATGTGCGGAGGGGACCGTTCGGCGACGGAACGGCGACGAGGCCGTCCGGCAGCACGGACGGGGTGGACGGGTCCCGGCCGGCGGCCGGGTGCGACCAGAGGACCCGCCCGGTCTCCGGGTCGAGCCCGGCGGCGGCGGTGCCCCCGCCCGCGCAGTACAGGGCGCCCGCGCCATGGGTGCAGGTGGGCGCGGTGGGATCGCTGCCCTTGTGCAGGACGGTGTGCCAGCCGTCGAAGGCCGCGGCCGCCTCTGCCGCGTTCGGCCGGGGGCCGGGCTCTTCGCCGCCGTCGCCGCGCAACGCCACGACCGCCCCGCCGGCCGCGAGGACGGCGAGCGCGGCGGCTGCCACGACCGAAGGCCGAAGCCGTCGACGGGCACGCGGCGCCGGCGCCCGCACGGGCGTGTCCGCGTCCCAGGACCCGGACGGCCCGGGCCCGGGCGCGGGCAGGGTGGGCGGCCGCCGCTGGGCGGGTATGAACGCCGCCGCCTCGTACGAGGGAGGCAGCAGCGCCGCCATGATCTCGGCCGGGGTCGGGCGCTCCGCCGGCTCCTTGGCGAGGCAGCGGGCGACGAGCGGGGAGAGCTCGTCCGGAACCCCCGTCAGATCCGGATCGTCGTGGACGACCTGGTAAGCGACGATGTACGGGCTGTCGGAGTCGAACGGTCCGTGCCCCGTCGCCGCGTGCACGAGCACGGAGCCGAGCGCGAAGACGTCCGCCGCCGGGCCGACCTCGCGGGGCCGCTGGAACTGCTCGGGTGCCATGAAGGGCGGCGATCCGATCAGCTTCCCCGTCTCCGTGTGCAGATCGCTGTCCACCGGCCGGGAGATGCCGAAGTCGATGACCTTCGGTCCGGTGTCGGTGAGCAGGACGTTGCTGGGCTTGAGGTCGCGGTGGACGACGCCGGCCCGGTGGATGTCGCGCAGCGCCTCGGCGAGTCCGGCGGTCAGCCGGCGCAGCTCGGCGGGGGACAGGGGGCCGTTCCGCTTCACCTGGTCCGCGAGGGTGGGGCCGGGCACGTAGAGGGTCGCCATCCAGGGGCGTACGGCGTCGGGGTCGGCGTCCACGACGGGCGCGGTGAAGGCGCCGCTGACCCGGCGCGCGGCGGCCACCTCCTGGCGGAAACGGGCCCTGAACTCAGGGTCCTCCGCGTACTGTCCGTGCACCACCTTGACCGCGAGCCGTAGCCCGGAGGCGGAGGTGGCCAGATGGACGACACCCATGCCACCCGAGCCGAGACAGGCCTGGAGACGGTAGCCGCCCGCGTACTCAGGTTCTTCCGCATCCCGGTGGGCACCGGTACTGCGCAACGGCGGCATAGCCAACCCCCGTGTGGTTCCCCGTTGAGGCCGCGCGCGTGCGCGACGCACGGAGCCTAGTCCATGGCGCCCTTGATGTCGGTGGGGCTTGCTAGCCTGCGCGTCGCAGAGAGTGAATTACAGCGGAGCGCTTTGCGCCAACGGGGGAGGACGCCATGGGCGTTGACGAAACGAAGGAAGCAGCGGCGGCGGCCGCGGAGCTGGACGGGGTGTCCACGATGAGCGCGACCCGCTACCCGGTCGCGCCGGGGACCCGTGTCAACGTCCGCTCGGGCCCGGGCACGCAGTACTCGATCGTACGGATCCTGCCCGTGGGCTCCTGGGTGGGGATCCGCTGCCAGACGCCCGGCCAGAGCATCACCGGCCCGTACGGCACGACGAACATCTGGGACAACATCGCGTCGGGCGAGTTCATCTCCGACGCGTACGTGAAGACCGGCAGCGACGGCTATATCGCACCCCGCTGCGGCTGACGCTCACCCCGGCGCCGCCCCTTCCGTCGCCACCCCGGGGATAATCGACCTCGTGAGCGACGAAGACCAGACCGCCAAGCCCAGCACCACGGCCAAGGGCGCGGCCGGCGGCACCCCCGCCGGCCCGCAGCCCGAGGAGATCCGCTTCTTCGGGACGACATGGGTCGACCACAGCGGCAACTACGGGCTGCGCCGCGCCGGGCTCGCCGTCGGTGCGCTCGCCGCCGCCGCGGCGGGCTGTTTCGTGCTGCGCTTCGCCTACGAGGGTCTCGCGATCGCCGAGGTCGGCGGCATCCTGAACCTGCTCGTGGTCGTCATGTTCGCGATCTGCAGCGCCATCGCCTTCCGCAAGACCTGGGAGGGCTTCGTCCGCCGCCCCGCCGACCCGGCCCGCGAGGCCTCGCTGCGCAGCCTGAAGATGATCGGCTTCATCGGCTCGCTCCTCGCCTACTTCTTCCGCTGCTTCGTCGAGGCCCCGGGCGAGCAGCTGCACCGCACGGAGTACGAGACGGCCCGCACCCAGTACGAGAAGCGGCGCGGCGCCCGCGCGGGCAACCCGGCGGCCCGCAAGAAGCGCAAGGGCAAGTAGCCCGCCCCCGCACCCGCCCGCCGTATCCGCACACCCGATACGACAGACGCCCCCAGGACGCCCGGCTCTCGCCGGGCGTCCTGCGCGTTTCCGGCGAACCCGTTTCCAGGCGCCCCGGTGCTTGACGCCCCCTACCCCCGCGCGCAATATTCATCGCATGATGAATTACTCCGGGAAGGTCACGCAGCCGGCCATCGTCGCGCACGGCCTCACCGCCGTACGAGGCGACCGCACCGTCCTGCGCGGCCTCGACTTCACCGTCCCGGCCGGCCGGATCACCGGCCTCCTCGGCCCCTCCGGCTGCGGCAAATCCACCCTGATGCGCGCGATCGTCGGCACCCAGGCCCACGTCACCGGCACCCTCCAGGTACTCGGCCGCCCGGCCGGCGACGCCGCCCTGCGCTCCCGCATCGGCTACGTCACCCAGGCACCGTCCGTCTACGACGACCTCACCGTCCGCCAGAACCTCGACTACTTCGCCGCAGTCCTCCTCCCCGGCCGCGCCCACCGCGAAGACCGCCGCGCCGCCGTCGCCCGGGCCATCGACGACGTCGACCTCGCCTCGCACGCCGACTCCCTCGCCGGCCGGCTCTCCGGCGGCCAGCGCAGCCGCGTCTCCCTCGCCGTCGCCCTCCTCGGCACCCCCGAGGTCCTCGTCCTCGACGAACCCACCGTCGGCCTCGACCCCGTCCTCCGCCGCGACCTGTGGAACCTCTTCCACCGCATCGCCGACGAACGCGGTGCCGCCATCCTCGTCTCCTCCCACGTCATGGACGAGGCCGAGCGCTGCCACCGGCTGCTCCTCATGCGCGAAGGCGAGATCCTCGCCGAGGACACCCCCGACGCCCTGCGCCGCCGCAACGACACCGCCACCGTCGAAGAGGCCTTCCTCCACCTCGTCGACGCCGCCGACGCCCGCGCGGCCACACGCCTCGACGAGCCCCGGCCGACCCAGGAGACCCGAACGATCGAAGAGCCCCAGCGATGAGCACCGCCCGCACCCTCGCCACCGCCGCACGCGTCCTACGGCAACTACGCCACGACCCGCGCTCGATCGCCCTGATGATCCTCGTCCCGTGCGTGATGCTCTTCCTGCTCCGGTACGTCTTCGACGGCAGCCCCCGGACCTTCGACAACATCGGAGCGTCACTGCTCGGCATCTTCCCGCTGATCACGATGTTCCTCGTGACCTCGATCGCCACCCTGCGCGAACGCACCTCCGGCACCCTGGAACGCCTGCTCGCCATGCCCCTGGGCAAAGGCGACCTCATCGCCGGCTACGCCCTCGCCTTCGGACTCCTCGCCATCGTCCAGTCCGCCCTCGCCACCGGTCTCGCCCTCGGAGTCCTCGGCCTCGACGTCGTCGGCTCCCCCTGGCTCCTCCTCCTCGTCGCTCTCCTCGACGCCCTCCTCGGCACCGCACTCGGCCTCTTCGTCTCGGCCTTCGCCGCCTCCGAGTTCCAGGCCGTCCAGTTCATGCCGGCCGTGATCTTCCCCCAGCTGCTCCTCTGCGGCCTCTTCATCGCGCGCGACCGGATGCAGCCCGTCCTCGAAGGGATCTCCAACGCGCTGCCCATGTCGTACGCCGTCGACGGCATGAACGAGGTCCTCCGCCACCCCGACATCACCAGCGCCTTCGTCCTCGACGCCCTCGTCGTCGCCGGCTGCGCCCTCCTCGTCCTCACCCTCGGCGCCGCGACCCTCCGCCGCCGCACCGCCTGACCGCCCCTCGGACGCCCGCACCGCGCGAACCCGCGCGGTGCGAGGATGTTCCTGCACGTGGACGAAGTGTCCACACAGATGGACCGGCGCATGCCCCTTCCGGCGAGGTGAACAGAGCCATGACCCAGACCGTCGCAGTCCTCGGCACCGGCAAGATCGGTGAAGCGCTCCTCAGCGGCATGATCCGAGCCGGCTGGCGCCCCGCCAACCTCCTGGTCACCGCCCGCCGCACCGAGCGCGCCGAAGAACTGCGCGCCCGCTACGGCGTCGAGCCCGTCACCAACGCCGAGGCCGCCAAGCGCGCCGACACCCTCATCCTCGCCGTGAAGCCCCAGGACATGGGCCGCCTCCTCGACGAACTCGCCCCCCACGTCAGCGCCGACCGCCTCATCATCAGCGCCGCCGCCGGCATCCCCACCTCCTTCATCGAGGACCGGCTCACCGCCGGCACCCCCGTCGTCCGCGTCATGCCCAACACCCCCGTCCTCGTCGACGAGGGCATGTCCGTCATCTCCGGCGGCAGCCACGCCACCGCCGAGCACCTCGTCCACGCCGAGGAGATCTTCGGCGGCGTCGGCAAGACGCTGCGCGTCCCCGAGTCCCAGCAGGACGCCGCCACCGCCCTCTCCGGCTCCGGCCCGGCCTACTTCTACTTCCTCGTCGAGGCCATGACCGACGCCGGCATCCTCCTCGGCCTGCCCCGCGCCCAGGCCCACGACCTGATCGTCCAGGCCGCCATCGGCGCCGCCGTGATGCTCCGCGACAGCGGCGAACACCCGGTCAAGCTCCGCGAGGCGGTCACCTCCCCGGCCGGCACCACCATCAGCGCCATCCGGGAACTGGAGAACCACGGCGTACGGGCCGCCCTCATCGCCGCCCTCGAAGCCGCCCGCGACCGCAGCCGCGAGCTCGCCTCCGGCAACGGCTGACCGGCCCCCGGCCTACGCGGCCGCCGCACCCGTCAGCACGTCCTCCGTCGACACGACCCGGGCGAACCGCCCGCCATGCAGCGACACCGCCGTCGCCCGGGTCAGCTCCTCCGCCGTGGCCGCCCACCCGAACGGCCCCTCCAGGTCGAACGTGTGCATCGCGTCCAGCGGAAACACCACGTCGTACCCGAGATTCCCGCCCATCCGCGCCGTCGTCTCGTTGCACATGTTCGTCTGGATCCCGACGATCACGATCTGCGCGATGGCCTCCCCCTTCAGCCACAGGTCCAGCGACGGCTCCCCGTAGAACGCCGAGTTCACGCTCTTCGTCACCAGCAGCTCCCGCCCGCTGCCCTTCCCCCTCCGCTCCTCGACGAAGTCCTTGAAGTCGTTGCCCACATGCCCCACCCGCAGCGGCGACCGCGACTCGGCCGGCGAATCGTGCCGTACGAACACGACCGGCCGCCCCGTCTCCTGCCACAGATCGATCAGTGCCGCGATGTTCTCCTCGGCGGCCGGATTGTTCCGCTTCCCCCAGAACTCCTCCTCGAAGCCCTTCTGTACGTCGACGACAACCAGCGCTGCGTTCTCCGCGATCTCCATGCCCACGATGCTGCCGCCTGCGCACCCCTCGTCCCAGAGGAGAGAAAGCCAGCGATCGATGGTTTACTGCCACCCATGCCGACGGCCCCCGCGGAACCCCAGCGCATCGCCCTGATCTCCTTCCCCGGCATCCGCGCCTTCGACATCTCGGTCATCACCGAGGTCTGGGGCAGCGGCCGCCGCATCCATGGCGTCCCTACCTTCGAACTCCGCCGCGTCGCCGCCGACCCGGCCACCCCCATCCCGCTCCGCGGCGGCCTCACCCTCACCCCCGACCGCCCCCTCGACTGGCTCGACCGGGCGGACCTCGTCCTCGTCCCCGGCATCGAGGACCCCGACGCGGACACACCCACCCCCGTACTCGAAGCCCTCCGCCGGGCCCACGCCGCCGGCACCCCCGTCGCCTCCCTCTGCGCGGGCGCCTTCGTCCTGGCCAAGGCCGGGCTTCTCGACGGCCGCCGCGCGGTCACCCACTGGCACCTCGCCCAGACCCTCGCCACCCGGCACCCTCAGATCACCGTCGAGCCCGACGCCCTCTTCGTCGAGGACTCCGGCATCTGGACCTCGGCCGGCACCGCGGCCGGCATCGACCTCTGTCTCCACCTCGTCCGCACCGCCCACGGAGCCGAGGCCGCCGCCACGATCGCCCGCTCGATGGTCACCGCCCCCTTCCGCACCGGCACCCAGGCCCAATTCATCGAGCACCCCACACCCCGCGCCGACCGCGACGCCGACGCCCTGGCCGCCGTCCGCTCCTACGCCCTCGCCCACCTCGACGCACCCCACACCGTCGCGAGCCTGGCCGCCCGCGCGGATATGTCGCCCCGCACCTTCGCCCGCCACTTCCAGGCCACCACCGGAACCACCCCTCTCCACTGGCTCATCACCCAGCGCATCGCCGCCGCCCAGAAACTCCTCGAACTCACCGACCACCCCCTCCCCGAGGTCGCCCGCCGCGCGGGCTTCGGCAGCGAGGTCACGATGCGCCAGCACTTCGCCTCGCACCTCGCCACCAGCCCACGCGACTACCGCCACGCCTTCCGTCACCCGACGGCCGGCATCAACCCGATCGCCCGATAGGCCCGGTCCACCAACGGCCGCGCCATCCCCCGGGCCCGCTCGGCCCCGTCCCGCAGCACCCGGTCCACATGCCCCGGATCGGCCGCCAGCTCCGCATGCCGCTCCCGGACCGGCCGCAGCATCTCGACCACCGCGTCCGCCGTGTCCCGCTTCAAAGATCCGTACGACTCATATACACCGGCCAGGGCTTCCGGGTTCCCACCCGTCGAGGCGGCCAGCAGATCGAGCAGATTCGCCACCCCGGGACTGGCCTCCCAGTCGTAGACGACATCCCGACCGCTGTCCGTCACCGCCCGCATGATTTTCCGCCGCACCACGTCCGCGTCGTCGAGCAGATAGACGATGCCGCTCCCGTTCTCGTGCGACTTCCCCATCTTCGACAGCGGGTCCTGCAGATCCATGACCCGCGCCGCCACCTCCGGATGCGTCGCCCTCGGCACGGTGAACACATGCCCGTACCGCTGGTTGAACCGCACCGCCAGATCCCGGGTCAGCTCCACGTGCTGCGTCTGGTCCTCACCGACCGGCACCTCAT
The DNA here is from genome assembly GCF_042735655.1 of Streptomyces sp. NPDC059567. Taxonomy (NCBI): domain Bacteria; kingdom Bacillati; phylum Actinomycetota; class Actinomycetes; order Kitasatosporales; family Streptomycetaceae; genus Streptomyces; species Streptomyces sp. NPDC059567. The sequence goes on from NZ_JBHWBS010000105.1 coordinate 25,332, forward strand.
CGGTCCCGTAGGCGAGGATGTCGGCCGCCATCAGCACCGGATACGTCAGCAGCGACAGCCGCACACCCTCGCCGCCGGCCCGCGCCCGCGCGCCCTTCTCCTTGTACTGGATCATCCGTCGCAGCTCCCCGTCGGTGGCGGTGCACTCCAGCAGATACGAGAGCCGGGCGTGTTCGTCCACATGGCTCTGCACGAACACCGTGCACAACGTCGGGTCCAGGCCGGCGGCCAGCAGCAGCGTGGCCGCCTGCCGACTGAGCCGCAGGACGCGCGCCGGATCGTGCTCGACGGTCAGGGCGTGCAGATCCACGATGCCGAACAGGGCGTCGGACCGGTGCTGGTCGATGTCGACCCACCGCCGTACGGCCCCGAGGTAGTTGCCCAGCGTCAGATGCCCCGTGGGCTTGACCCCGCTGAAGATCCGCTTCATCGCGTTCGTTCTCCCTCTCTCCTGTGCGCCGACCCGTCGGCCGCACTCCCGGAGGGGATACGCGAACGGCCGCCGAGGCGGCGGCCGCTGATGCATGCGTGAGCGCGGGCCGCCGTCAGGCGGCCCACCACTGCGTCGTGCGCGCATGCGTAGTCATACGGAGAGACTACGCCCGGGGACCGGGTTGACATGGGATTGCGCCGTCCGTAGTGTTCTCCGAGTTGTCCGACGTGAGCACCGACCCCGGTCGGCCCCGGACAGCCATTCCGCAAGACCCACTACAAGCTGACGACGCTTCGTCGCGTCGTCGTGCTTTCCGTGCGTTTTTGCGAAATGAGGAATCCGCGTTCGAAGGTTTGAGCGCGAGCCGCCCGATTAGCGTCGGAGGCAGGGAATCCGCTAAAGTCTCACTCGTCGGAACGGCCCAACAGCCGCAAAGACAACCCACTCTGACTGGGAATCAGGCCCGAAAGGATCTGATAGAGTCGGAAACGCCGGAAGGCCGAAACGGGAAACCGAAGAGGCCGGAAAGCACCGAGGAAATCGGATCGGAAAGATCTGATAGAGTCGGAAACGCAAGACCGAAGGAAAAAGCCCGGAGGAAAGCCCGAGAGGGTGAGTACAAAGGAAGCGTCCGTTCCTTGAGAACTCAACAGCGTGCCAAAAATCAAC
>NZ_JBHWBS010000106.1:0-22739 GCF_042735655.1 Streptomyces sp. NPDC059567
TCACCCCCTCCCCCCGCCAACCGCGATGTAACTGGGTCTGGGGGGCTCGGTGTGGTGTATAAGAGGACCACTCCGTACCGCGTGCCGTCGGCGGCGAGCTTTCCCGGCTCCTCGCCGACGGCCGTGTACCCCGCGGCCTCGTAGTACGTCCGCAGTCGCGGATTGGACGACACACAGTCCAGCCGGGCCACCGCCCTGCCACCGGCCGCGATCCGCCGCTCCGCGTGGGCGAGGAGCGCCCGGCCCGCCCCGGCGGGGGCGGACTCCCGGTCGGTCATCAGCCGGTGGACATAGCCCGCGACCGGCGGCTGCGGGCCCCATGCCTGCACGTCGTCCCACCACAGCTCGTACGCGCCGAACGGCCGGCCCCCGGCCGACGCCAGCCACACCTCGCCGCCGGCGATCCGCGCCCGGAAGTGCTCCGCGCTCTTGTCGCCCGGCTTCCACTGGTCGATCCCGCACCGCACCATCCACCGCGCCACCCCGTCGAACATCCCCACCAGAAGGTCGAGATCGCGGTCGTCCGCCTGCCGGAAGGTCACTTGTGCGCTCATGGCGATCACCGTAAGGGTGGGGCCAGACATCCGTTCAACCGGGAGGGACCCCATGCCGCAGATCACCGTGGACTACTCCGCGCCGCTCGACCGGCGCGGCTTCGCGCTCGCGCTGCACCCGCTCGTCGTGGAGACCGTCGACACCCGGATCGACGCCTGCAAGACCCGCTTCCGCGAGGTCGAGGAGTGCGTCATCGGGGACGGCTCGACGAACGACGTCGTCGTCCATGTCGACATCGCGCTGCTGGCCGGCCGCACGGACGAGACGAAGGCCCGCCTCGCGGAGGCCGTGGTCGCGCTGCTGCCCGCGTACCTCAAGGAGCCGGAGGGCGTCCATGTCTCCGCCGAGGTACGGGACCTCGAACCCTCCTACCGCAAGTCCTGACGGCAGCGGTCGTCCACGCCGGTCGACCACGGCCGTCGACCCTTCGGTCGACTACGCCGGGCGCTGCGCGGGCACCCGCGGTGCCAGGGCCGCGAGCCGGTCCACCAGGTCGCCGAACGGCCCGTCGGACGGCTCGTCGGCGAGGATCCGGACCAGGACGTCCGCCATCTCCTCGTCGTACGCCGCGCTCACCGCCGCCAGCGCCGCGAAGTCGTGCACCAGCTGCAGCTCCAGCTCGGCCCGCGGCACGCGGCGTCCGTCCAGCCAGATCAGCGCCGTCGACTCGGCCAGCGACACCCAGGAGCGGACGACCAGTTCGAGCCGGGCGGAGGGCTGCTCGACGTCCAGATGGGCCAGGATCTGCTCGTAGGCCGCCTGCCGCACCTCGTCGATCATCGCGTTGGTGGTGGAGGAGCCCACCGCGGGACCGCCCCGCATCAGCGCCGCGAAACCCGGCCCGTGCTCGTCCACGAAGTCGAAGAACCGGCCCATCACCCGCAGCAGGCGCGCGCCCAGCGGGCCCTGCGGCGGCTCCAGGAAGCGGGCGGCCAGCTCGTCGGCCGCCCGCCGCAGCGCCGCCTCGTACAGACTCTGCTTGCCGGGGAAGTAGTGGTAGACCAACGGCCGCGAGATTCCCGCGGCCGCGGCGATCTCGTCGATGGAGACCTCGTCGGGAGAGCGGTGGCTGAACAGCTCGAGAGCCACCCCGATCAGCTGCTGTTTGCGCTCCTCGACGCCCATCCTGCGGCGCACCCCGGTCGTCATGCGAACAGCCTAACCGCCGTCCGTTACGCTCCCACGACATGAGCACCTCCGGTTTGAGCCCGAAGCAGGCACGCCAACTGCGGATAGTGGCCGCGTCCGTTCTGCTGGTCGCCATGGCGGCGGTCCTGGTGATCCGGCTCGCGAGCCGCACGTCCGTCCTGGTCGTCGGCGTGTACGGGCTGGCCATGATCCTCTGCGGCGTGGTGATCGAACTCTCCCGCAACGGCCGCACGCGCCTGGGTACCTGGCTCCTGGTGGGCGGCCTCTCCGCCGCGCTCGCCTTCGACTGGCTGATCCTTCCGTAGCGGATGTCCCGCCCGGCCGGACCCTGTTCCGGTCTCGCCGCCGCGCGCTCCCGCTGACCACTAGAGGTCCAGAACCAGCCGTTCTCCGGCGCAGCGCGAGACGCAGATCAGCATCGAGTCGCCGCGCTCCGCGTCGTCGAGGAGCTCGTCGCGGTGGTCGATCTCGCCCTCCAGGACCCGCTGTTGGCAGGTGCCGCAGAAGCCCTGTTCGCAGGAGTACGCGACGCCGGGCATCTCGCTCCGGACCGCGGCCAGCACCGACTGGTCCGCCGCCACCGTCACCGTACGTCCGGAGCGGCGCAGTTCGAGCTCGAAGGCGCCGCCGCCGGTCGTCGCGGCGGAGGAGAAGCGCTCCAGATACGGGGTCCGGCCCGCGGGCATCGCTGCGGTCACCGCGTCCATCAGCCCGTCCGGGCCGCAGCAGTACACCGCCGTCTCCTCGGGGATCCCGGCGAGGAAGCCGAGCGCGGGGCGCCCGGACTCGTCCTCGGCGACCACCGTCACCCTCCCCCAGCCTGCGGCCGGGGGGACCCCCATCTCGCTGCGCTCCCCGCCCAGCTTCTCGATCTCGTCCAGGTACGGCATGGTGGCGCGGCTGCGGCCGCAGTACAGCAGCCGCCAGTCGGCGCCCGCCGCCTCGGCCGCGCGCAGCATCGGCAGCACGGGCGTGATGCCGATGCCTCCCGCCACGAAGACGTACGCGGGGGAGTCGACCAGCGGGAAGCGGTTGCGGGGCCCGCGGATCTCGATCTCCGTGCCCTCGTGGAGCTGTTCGTGCACCTCGCGCGAGCCGCCCCGGCCGTCCTCGATCAGCCGGGTCGCCACCGTGTACGTGTCGGTGTCGGCCGGGTCCCCGCACAGCGAGTACTGGCGCACCAGACCGGAAGGCAGCACCAGGTCGACATGGGCGCCGGGCTGCCAGGCGGGCAGGCCGGTGCCTTCGAGGCGGAGCCGGACCACGCCCTCGGCGGGCTCGGTGCGCTCGGTGACCAGGACCTTCCTGGTGACGGTCGCGAGCCGGCCGCGGCCGGAGACCGGCTCGTCGAGGGCGGGCATCGGCCACAGCGGGGCGGCGTTGATCCGGCGGCGCATGGCGCGCTTGGCGAGGACCGCGGCCCCGGCGATCAGGACGACGGTACGCAGTCGGGGCATGGTCAGCGACCTCCGTTGGCGCCGGGGGAGCCGGCCAGATAGGCGACGGCCTGGGCGGTGTTCCCCTCCTGGGAGGGGTGGTAGGCCCGGCTGAGGTAGCGGGGGATGGCGCGCAACAGGTCCGGGGTGGACGGCAGCACGCCCTCCCGGCCCTTGCGGACGAGCTGGCCGACCGACGCCTTTCCGTCGATGAGCGTGGGGTCGTTCTCCATGAAGAACCGGGTGCCGCGCTGCCAGAGGAAGACCATCGCGGTGAAGGCGGTGGCCCAGGTGCGGGCGCGCCGCCGGTAGCCGCCGTCGAGGTGCATGAACAGCTCGAAGGCGACGGACCGGTGCTCGACCTCCTCGGCGCCGTGCCAGCGCAGCAGGTCCAGCATCGTCGGGTCGGCGCCCCTGCGGTCGAGCTCCTCGGCGTTGAGGACCCAGTTGCCGAGGAAGGCGGTGTAGTGCTCGATGGCGGCGATGAGGGCCACCCGCTCCATCAGCCACCAGCGGCGCGCCCGGCCGGGCGGCAGGGTCCGGTCGCCGAGCAGCTTCTCGAAGAACCAGTCGACCTGGGCGGTGTACGGCGTGGGGTCCAGACCGAGTTTCTTGAGGTGCGGGAGCACGTCGTCGTGCGCCTGGGAGTGCACGGCTTCCTGGCCGATGAAGCCGATGACGTCCGCGCGCAGCCGGTCGTCGGTGATGAAGGGGAGCACCTGCTTGTAGACGTGCACGAACCAGCGTTCGCCGGCCGGGAGCAGCAGGTGCAGCACGTTGATGGTGTGGGTGGTGAACGGGTCGCCGGGAACCCAGTGGAGCGGGGTCTCCTCCCAGTCGAAGGAGACCTTCCGGGCCTTGAGTTCGATGTGCTCCGACGCCACCGGTGCAGGCTGCGTATTAGACATGACGTCAATGTACTGAGGAGTAAGCAGTTGGCAACAGGCCCGTGCATGCGGAATCTTCGGGCCGGGACGGCGACTTGCCGCGCCGCCCTCGCCGCGTGGGCGGCGTCGCCTACCGCAGCGCGCCCACCCTCGTTCCGTCCTCCAGCGTGCCGTTCAGGTCCGCCCGGGTCCCCGCCTTCGCCTTCACCGCGAGGAACCGCCCCTCCGCCTCGCCCTCCACCCCGCCCGTGGTGCGCAGGGACGCGAAGTCCTCGCTGCCGGCGGCCAGGACGTACCACTGCCCGCTCTTGGCCTGCCAGAGCACCCCGGAGAGGACCCGCGGCTCACGCACCCCGCACGCCGGGGACTCCTCGGCCTTCGCCACGACGGCGGCCGTCCCGCCGGGAGCCGGGACCGCGAACTGGGCGAGCACCCTGCTGCCCGTGCCCCGCCAGGTCTCGGCCCGCGTGCACAGCCAGGCCGCCCGGCCCCCGCCCTCCGGCAGCCGCTGCGTGGCGAACTGCCAGGCGTTGACCGCCCGCACGCCGTGCGAGCGGACCGTCGCCAACTGGCAGGCCGCCCGCGCCCACGCGGCCCGGGCCGCCGCCCCCGTCCCGTCCACCGGCGCGGCGGCCGGCGGCCCCGAGGTCAGCCGGGCCGGCACCAGCTCGCCCAGATCGGTCAGCAGCCGCACCCCCGTCGCGTCCCGCACCTGGAGGGTGTTCCACACCGCGCACCCCCGCGCCTGCGCCGGGCTGAGCATCACGCTCGTCACCCCGTGCGCGTCCCGCTCCAGCCGCCAGGGCTCCTTCGAGGGCGCCAGCAGGTCCCGTACCGTCGTCTCCCGTACCCAAGGGGCCGTCAGGTAGCGGACGTTCGCCGTGCTCCGCGAGACGACGAGGGCCGCCGAGCCGACCGCGTCCGCCCCGTCCGTGCGCGCGAAGTCCAGCGCCGACCCGCCCGTCCCCGTACCGACCGCCGGCTCCGCGTACCGCACCGCCCGAAGCCCGTCGTGGAACAGCACCACCCGTGACCCGTCGACCTCCCCCGCGTACAACAGCTGCGACGGACCCATCGGCGGCCCCACCGGTGTCCCGGGCGTCGCCGAGGACCGCACCGAACCGCCGGGCCGCGCCCAGACCGCCAGCGCCCGCCGCAACAGCGCCCGGTCGCCGGTCAGAGCGCCCCGGGCCGGCCACACCGAGAAGTCCGTACGCGCCGAGCTCTGCCAGAAGCCCGCGGGGACCTGCTTCAGCGTCCCCGGGTCGAGCGCCGCCTCGGCCGCCGGATTGCGCGCGTACGACGGCGCCGCGGCACCGATTCGTCCCCAACCGTCCCCCGGCAGACCGAGCAGCGTCCCGCACACCACCACGGCCGCCGCCGCGGCGAGCGCCGCCTTGCCGTGCTGGCGGCGGCGCATCAGATCCGTCGGCCGGGCCTGCAGCGAACACGGATCGAACTCGGGCGAGTCGAGCAGGGCGTACAGCGCCTCGACGCCGTCGGCCTCCTCCAGCGCGGCCCCCGCGTCCTCCCCCGGGACCCCCGCCGCCGCGAGCACCCGCAACACCTCCGGGTCCCCCTGCCGCTCGAGCCCCCGCAGCACGTACACCGCGCGCGCCGGCCCGGACAGCGCGGAGAGCCGCTGGTCCAGGGCCAGTTCGTCGGCGCCGCCGGCACGCGGGAACAGCCGCAGCCCCCACACGTGCGGCAGCAGCGGCGGGAACTGCGCCCGCCGCGGCAGCGCCCTGCGCCTCAGCGGCAGCCCCGCGATCAGCGCCTGCCGCAGCACCTCGCCCCGCACGTACGCGTACCCGGGGTCGACGGCGTCCTCGGCGCGGCGCGTCCCGGGGATGCCGGCACCGGACGTCCGGCGGCGCGGCAGCGACCGCTGGACCAGCGCATGCGCCGTCAGCACCCGACGGTTGCGCCCCAGCGAGGGCGGCAGCACGAGGTACGCGATCCGGACCAGCCGCGGATAGTGCTCCACGAGCGCGGCCTCGGCCTGTTCGACATCGACCGGGCCGAGGGGGGAGGGGGCGAGTTCCTGGGTGCTCACATTCAGCAGAACGAGCGAATCATCCGATGGTCACCCCGGTGGTCAACCCGTTCGGACGGCCTCGCTCCGGATCCCCCGGAGTGCGGATTCCAGCCGGTCGCGGGCCTCGGTCTGGGCGGCGATGCGTTCGTTGAGGACCGCCAGCCGTTCCAGCGCGACCCGCAGGCCCTTGTCCGAAGGGGGTGCGGCAGCCACATCGCCGTCCAGGCACGGCAGGAACACGCGGACGTCGTCCAGGGTGAGCCCGGCGGACAGCAGATGGCGGATGTTGCGGACCCGTACCACCGCCCGCTCGTCGTAGACGCGGTAGCCGTTGGAGGCCCGTTCGGAGGAGATCAGCCCGGCCTGTTCGTAGTGCCGCAGCGCACGAGCCGTCGTCCCGGTCGCCCTGGCCAGCTCACCTATCCGCACCCGTCCACCTCCCGAACCACTCCTATCACGCCACGACCGCTCCTCCGTCGACCGGGAGCACGACCCCGGTGACGAACGACGCCTCCGGTGCGGCAAGCCGGGTGATCGCCCAGGCCACCTCCTCGGGACGGCCGATCCGGCCGAGCGGGGTGTGCGCCAGCTGCCACTCGCGCACCGCGGCCATCCGCTCGGGCGTCAGCCCTTGGTGCTCGCCGATCGGGGTGTCGATCGCGCCGGGGGCGACCGCCGCCACCCGGATCCCGCGGGGTGCCAGTTCGACCGCCCAACTGCGCGTCAGCAGCTCAAGGGCGGTCTTGGTCGCCGCGTACACCGAGCTGCCCGGCCAGGCCCGCTGCCCCACCGACGTAGTGACATTGACGATCACTCCGCCCGACGTCTCCAGCGAAGGCAGCGCGGCCTGCGCCAGCAGGACGGGAGCGACGAGGTTCGTGGCGAGCTGATCGTTGATCAGCTCCGGGCTCAGCGTTCCGAGGGCGCCGCTGCGCACGACGCCGGCGTTGTTGACCAGCACGTCCAATCGGCCATGGGTCGCCAGGACGGTCCGGACGATCCGCTCCGGCTCCCCCTCGGCGGTGATGTCGGCGGGCAGCGGCACGATCCGGTCGTCTCCGTCCGCCGTCTCCTCGAGCGGTTCCCTCCGCCGTCCGATCGCGACCACCCGGGCACCCTCGGCGGCGAAGGCGCGGGCGGTCGCCCGGCCGATGCCGGTGCCGGCTCCGGTGACGACGACGATCCTGCTGTTCTGCGGTGCGGTGCTGTCCATGCCGGTCATCGTGCAACCCTGCCGCCAGCGGCACGGTCAACACCGGCGTGGGTGCGGCCGGCCCCCGGACCTCACGCCTCGTACACCGTCAGCCGCTCGCGGATCACCGCCGTCACCTCGTCCGGGACGCCCAGGCCCTCCCGCACGTACTTCTCCATCGAGCCGTGCCGGACCGCCACCTCGTCCAGCGCCGCCTCCAGGTACTTCGGTACGACCCCGATCAGGGCCAGCGCCAGCTCCGGGTCGCCGCCCTGCGCGGTGAACCCCTCGATCATCGGCGCGAAGGCCTGCCGGACGGCCGGGTTGACCGACAGGTACTCCGCCATGACCGTCTCCTCGTCCGCGCCGAGCAGCGACAGGACGATCGTCGCCGCCCAGCCGGTGCGGTCCTTGCCGGCCGTGCAGTGGAAGAGCAGCGGACCGGTGCGCGGATCGCCCAGCTCACCGAGGAAGGCCCGATAGGACGCGCGCGCCGAATCGGAGCTCACGAAAGCCCGGTAGGTCCGGCGGAAGGCCTCCTGGGCCCGGCCCCCGCCCAGGTACTTGTCGGCCAGCGCCGGGTCCGCCAGGAGCTGCTTCAGCCGGGCGGCGGGCGGCAGACCGCTGGTGGCGAGATGGTCGGCGAGGACGTCCGCGACGAGCAGCCGCGAGCCCGGCGGAAGATGGTCCGGCCGGTCGGCGCGCTCGGTCTCGGTGCGGAAGTCGACGACCGTGCGGATGTCGAGCCCCGCCACCAGGGGTTCGGCGGGGTCGAGCCGGTCGAGCTGGGCGGAGCGGAAGACCCGGCCCGGTCGGACGCTGCGCCCCTCGCCGAGGGGGAGGGAGCCGAGGTCTCGGAGGTTGGCGACGGTGGCGGCGGGGATGGCGGGCATGGCGTCGACTCCTCCATATCGGTACCTATCGCACCAAACCGTAACCGATCGGATTTCGCTTCTCCCGGCGCGACCGGGCGGGCAGGATGGGCGGATGCTGATGCGTACGCGACGAACGGTGGCGGTGGCGGTGCTCGTGATGCTGGCGGGGTGCGCGTCCACGCCCGAAGAGGCGAGCGGGACCTTGGAGCAGATCGCCACGAAGGCGGAGTGCGCGCCGGACGTCCAGACGGACGCGGCCGAGCTGCGCCAGGCGAAGTGCGCGACGGACGACGGGACGTACGTCCTGACCACCTTCGCGACCGACCGGGGCCAGCGCGAGTGGCTCAACCAGGCCAAGGACTACGGCGGTTCGTATCTCGTCGGCCGCAAGTGGACGGTGTCGGGCGACTCGGGGACCGTGGAGAAGGTACGCGAACGGCTCGGCGGTCAGGTCGAGACCACCGAGCCGCACGGGGCGCACACGTCCCAGTCGCCGCACGCGTCACACTCCGCCGGACACCACTAGGGCACGACCGGGGGACGACTAAGGGGGGTGTCCGGCCGATCCGGCCGGACACCCCCTGGAGACCTTCCCCGAGGCAGGCCTAGGCGCAGCGGCGCCCCTCGTTGATGCAGCTCACCACCTTCCGCATCAGCCGGTCGTCGAAGACGTTGATGAAGTCGCCGTGGTCGGTGATCGGCTTGTGCAGCTGCTCGGGGAACGAGTCGACGGCGAAGCCGGGCCCGGGCGGAACGTCGTAGACGATCCGCTGCACCAGCTGGGGGATGGCCCGGAAACCGTTGCCGCAACGCCCGCTCGCCGGGTCCGCGAAGGCCACGTGCGTACGGTGGTTGGCGCTGTCGGTGTTCCGGCCGTCCCAGCAGCTCTGGAACTTGAACGTCCGCACCACCTTGCTGCCCTGCGGACAGATCGGGTACTTGTCCTTCAGCTGCCGGTCCTCGAAGCCGGTGCACGACCACGACGCGTTGGCATTGGCGTCGCCGTTGGTGAACGCCTTGGCGTCTCCGGTGATGATGCGCAGGAACCGCGGCATGGCGGTGACCTTGGAGACCGGGCTGCCGACGAAGTTCAGCGTGACCTGCGCGGGCGTCTGGATCTCGCCGACGTTCTGGTCCTTGCCGCCGCCGTCGGCCTGGGCGTCGTCCTCCGCCTGGCCGTTCTGGAGTCGCAGGACCGGCCAGTAGTACGTGGACCGGTCGCCCTGGTTGCGGCAGGTGGTCCGGCCCCTGGCCAGGTCGTCGTCACTGGCGAAGGCGTCGTTGGCCTGGTTGCCGACGTAGTCGTGCATGTGGTGGGCGCCGTTGCTCACACCCGGCGCGACGATGACGTTGTCCGGGTTGAACTTGCCGTTCTCGTTGCGCCCGCAGTTGGTGGCGAACGTGCCGCGCGAGGCGCCGCGGCGCTGCTGGGGCCGCTTCACGTTCGGCTGCACGGACTGGATGTCGACGAAGTCGGAGGCCTCGGGACCGTTCCCGGACTGCCCCTCCGGCTCCTCCCCGTCACCGTCGTCGCCGCCGTCACCCTGGCCGGCGCCGTTGTCGCCACCGTCGTCGTCGGCGCGCAGCGTGCAGGGCGCCATGCCGTCCAGCTGCTTGCCGGTCAACTGCGCGATCCGCTGAAGGATGTTCAGCCGCTCGTTCTTGAGGGGGGTGAGGATCTGCTGCTCGGCGAAGGCGGGATCGCTCTCCACCCGCTCCCTGTTGTCGGCGAAGCGCTGGTACGCGACGGTGATCTGACTGTCCAGCGTGGCGAGTTCGCGGTCCACCGAGGCCCGTGCGGAGTCCGGTACCTCGGTCAACTCCTGGGCGACATCGGGACAGTCGATCGTCGAGACCGCGTTCTGCCGGTCCGGCGGCGGCGGATCGCCCCAGCCTTGGCCGGCCGAGGCATACACATTGGCGGCGATCAGGCCGCCCCCGCCCAGGATCAGGGCGACGGAGGCGGCCACCGCTCGTTTCGCGCGTGTCGAACGTTTTCTTGTGCGTCGCATGGGACTTCATACGGACGGCAGGGCCCATGCGTTCAACGGAGCCGATACGGACATCAGTCCGAGCGCCCCAGCCCGAGCGCGTCAGTCCGAGCGCGTCAGTCCGCGAGGAGCGCCGCCTCCCGCTCCGGGTCGAGGCCCACCTGCGGCCGGTCCGGGCGCTGCGGTGCCGACCCGCCGATCGACCGCAGCCAGGCCCAGGTGTCCTCGACCGTCTCGGTCACCGGGCGGCAGCGCAGCCCCGTCGCGAGCGCCTTGGAGACGTCGGCGGTGTGCATCGCGTCGTACGTCTCGCCCGGCGGAATCCACACCGGCAGATCGGACCAGGGCTCGACCCCGGCCTCGAGCAGCTTCTCCGGGTCGGTCCAGCGCAGTTCGGCGTCCGAGCCGGTCGCCCGCACACAGGCGTCGAGCAGCTCGCCCGTCGTCGTGTGCCCGGGCGCCGAGACCAGGTTGTACGGACCCGAGAGCCCGGCCTGGGCCGCGTCGAGCGTCCACTCGGCCAGATCACGGGCGTCGATGTACTGGAGCGGCAGCTCGCGCGGTCCCGGCGCGAGGACCGGGCCGCCCCGGGCGATCCGGCCCAGCCACCACGGCAGCCGGCCGATGTTCTCGTACGGACCGATGATCAGGCCCGCGCGGACGAGGAGGGAACGGTCCGCACCGAAGGCGTCGACCGCCGCCAGCTCGCCGCCCCGCTTGGCCTCGCCGTACGGCACCTCGCCGGCGTCCGGCGAGCCCTCGACCAGCGGACCGTCCTCGGCCTGACCCGCCGCCGGCGGCCAGGCGTAGACGGAACGGCTCGACACGTAGACGAAGCGGTCCACCCGGTCCCGGAGCAGCCGGGCCGCGTCCCGGACCACCGAGGGCGCCGCGGACCACGTGTCCACGACCACGTCCCAGGAGGACTTCTCGTCTTCGGTCAGGGCGGCCGGCCCGCCCGGGGCGACGCGGTCGCCGATCAACGAGACGGCCCCCGCCGGCGGCTCGTGCCGGCCACGGTGGAAGACCGTCACCTCCCAGCCGCGCGCGAGCGCGGCCTCGGCGACGGCGCGCCCCACGAACTCGGTACCACCCAAGATCAAAAGTCTCATGCCACGACTGTGCATCGCAGGACGGAGCAACGCCCAGCCATTCCTCTACAGGAGAAATACGGGGGCGGGCGAGAGAAATGGGGAGGTGGTCTCCCGCTCCCGGCGACGGGGTGTCACCATGGCCGAATCATGACGGATGCCCGCTCGCCGATACGCGCCCTGCGAGCCGCACTTTTCGCGGCGGTGTGCGTGTCATTGGCAGCCGTGGGGCATTCGTCCATGTCTGCACACGATCTGCCCGCGGGATCGCTGTACACCGCCTTCGCCGTCACGGCGGTCCTCGCCTGGCCGGCCACCGGCCGCAGGCGCGGGACGTACACGATCTCCGGCGGCCTGGTCGCCGTACAGGCGGCACTGCACCTGATCTTCTCCGCGGGCGAGGAGCAGGGCACCACGGACCACACGGCGATGGCCGACCACCCGACCATGGGTCATTCGGCCATGGACCCCACGATGCTTCCGGCGATGGAGACGGCCGCCGGCCACTCCTCCCTCGGCATGATCGCCGCCCACCTCCTCGCCGCCCTGGTCTGCGGACTCTGGCTGGCACGAGGCGAGGCCGCGCTCTTCGCGCTCGCCCGGACCGTCGCGGCGCTCGCCTTCACCCCCCTGCGCCTGCTGCTCGCCGTCGTCCGCGTCCCCGAACACCCGCACCCCGTACGCCCGCGCCCGCACACCCGCCGGCTGCACGGCGTCGTCCTCGCGCACACCCTCTCCCGGCGCGGCCCGCCCCGGCTGTCCGTACCCCGCGCCACAGCCCTCGGAGCACACGTCTGACCCGGGGGCCGATTCCCCCCTGTCGACACCGACTCCTAGGACAGTCATGACCATTGACGATCCCGCGCGCCCGGACACCGCGGCAGCGCCCACCACCCCCGACACGGCAGCGGCGAACAGCGGCGGGAAGGGCACCTGGAGCGCACTGCGCCCCCTCGTCCTGCGCCTGCACTTCTACGCCGGCGTCCTCATCGCCCCCTTCCTGCTGATCGCCGCCGCCAGCGGCCTGCTCTACGCGCTCTCGTTCCAGGCCGAGAAGGTCCTCTACGCGCACGAGCTCGAGGTCCCCGTCGGCGACAAGGTCCTGCCGCTCTCGCAGCAGGTCCACGCCGCCACCAAGGTCAACCCCAACGGCACCGTCACCGCCGTCTGGCCCTCCGCCGAGGACGGCGCCACCACCCGCGTCCTCATGGCCGACCCCGACGTCGAGGAGGGCAAGTCCCTCGCCGTCTTCGTCGACCCGTACACCGCCGAGATACGCGGACAGCTGCCCAGCTACGGCGGCTCCGGTGCCCTCCCGCTGCGCACCTGGATCGACGAACTCCACCGCGATCTGCACCTCGGCGACCTCGGCCGCAACTACAGCGAGCTCGCCGCCAGCTGGCTGTGGGTGATCGCTCTCGGCGGCCTGGCGCTCTGGATCGGCCGCAAGCGCAAGAACCGCCGGTCCCTCGTCGTCCCCGAGCGCGGCCCGAAGTCCCGCCGCCGCACGCTGTCCTGGCACGGCACGGTCGGCCTGTGGGCCGTCACCGGACTGGTCCTGCTCTCCGCCACCGGTCTGACCTGGTCGCGGTACGCGGGCGAGAACATCGGCGCCGTCCAGGACCAGCTCGGCGGCGCCACCCCGACCGTCTCCGCGACCCTCGAAGGCGCGGCGGGCGGCTCCTCGGAGCACGAGGGCCACGGCGGCGGCCACCAGGCCCCGGCCGCCAAGGGCCCGGACGTCGGCATCGACCGGGTCGTCGAGGCCGCCCGCGCGAAGGGCATCGAGGGCAAGACGTCCGTCGTCCTGCCCTCGGAGGGCAAGGGGTACGTCGTCAAGGAGACCGACGCCCAGTTCCCCGTCCACCTGGACTCGGTGGCGGTGAACCCGGCCGACGGGACGGTCATGGACGAGCTCCGGTTCGCCGACTACCCGGTGCTCGCCCAGCTCACCCGCTTCGGCATCGACGCCCACACGGGCGTCTTCCTGGGCCTGTTCAACCAGCTGGCGCTCGCCGCGCTCGCGCTCTCGCTGATCCTGCTGATCCTCTGGGGCTACCGGATGTGGTGGCTCCGCCGCCCCGGCCGCCCGGTCGCGCGCGGCGCCTGGCGGAAGGTCCCGCCGACCATGCTGCTGCCGCTGCTCGCGGTGACCGCCCTCGTGGGCTGGTTCGTCCCGATGCTGGGCATCACCCTGCTGGTGTTCCTGGTGGTCGACCTCGCCCTCGGCCTGGCGGCCAGGGCGAGGTCCCGCGCCTGATCACGGCGTGTACTTGTAGCCGACCCGCCGCACGGTCTGGATCGTGTGGCGGTGCTCGGCGCCCAGCTTGCGGCGCAGCCGGGCGACATGGACGTCGACGGTCCGCCCGTCGCCCACATGCCCGTACCCCCAGACCGTCGTGACCAACTGGTCGCGGGTGTGCACCCGGTGGGGGTGGGCGACGAGGTGGGCGAGCAGTTCGAACTCGAGGTACGTGAGGTCCAGCGGCTGCCCGTCCACGACGGCGATCCGCTGCGCGCTGTCGATGGCCACCGGCCCCTGCTCCTCGGCCACCGGGCCGGGGGCCGGCGCCTCCTGGTCGACGGGCAGCAGCACCAGGTACCCGACCATCGGCGGCCGCCCGGGGAGTGTGGGCAGCGCGTTCGGGGGCGCGGGAAGCAGCGTGGCGCCCGGCGGCAGGAAGTCCGCGACCCGGGAGAGGTCGACGACCTCGTCGGGATCGACGGCACGGAGCCGGGGCCGGAGGGGACGGACGGCGGTCAGGGAAGCGGTACCGGTCTGGGTGTGGGCCATGAGGGCTCAGCTCTTTCGCGCGAAGGAACGAACGGACGGGTGTCGTACGTCATGCGCGTCGGCCGAAGGCCGCGGACCGGACGGGGCCGGTCGGGCGTTAGGGGGTCGACGCGTTCCTCACGCGCCGACAGCACCGGTCGAAGTCGTGGTGCTGCCGGGAAGGCCAGAACGGCTCGAGGTCGAGGCGACCCGTCGCGGTGTCGTTCTGCTTGCTGGCCATATCCCTATTGAACCAGAAGGGAATGCCGCCGACGAGCCCCACCCCGGCCAAACCCCCTGTCGTCCTTGCCACATACGAGAAGGGGCGCCCACCGTGAACGGTGGGCGCCCCTTCGGGAAGCGGGTGCGGATCAGACCTGGCCGGCCTTCTCCAGGGCCTCGCAGCAGGTGTCCACCAGGAGGCGGGTCACCGTGTACGGGTCCACGTTCGCGTTCGGGCGACGGTCCTCGATGTAGCCCTTCTGGTCCTGCTCGACCTGCCACGGGATACGGACCGAGGCGCCGCGGTCCGAGACGCCGTAGGAGTACTTGTCCCACGGGGCGGTCTCGTGCAGACCGGTCAGGCGGTCGTCGATGCCGGCGCCGTAGTTCTTGACGTGGTCGAGCGGCTTCGAGCCCTCGCCCAGCGACTCGCACGCGGTGATGATCGCGTCGTAGCCCTCGCGCATCGCCTTCGTGGAGAAGTTGGTGTGCGCGCCCGCGCCGTTCCAGTCGCCCTTCACCGGCTTCGGGTCCAGCGTCGCCGAGACGTTGAAGTCCTCGGCCGTGCGGTAGAGCAGCCAGCGGGCCACCCACAGCTGGTCCGCGACGTCCAGCGGCGCCAGCGGGCCGACCTGGAACTCCCACTGGCCCGGCATGACCTCGGCGTTGATGCCGGAGATGCCCAGGCCCGCCTTCAGGCAGTTCTCCAGGTGCGCCTCGACGACGTCACGGCCGAAGATCTCGTCGGCGCCGACACCGCAGTAGTAGCCGCCCTGCGGGGCCGGGAAGCCGCCGACCGGGAAGCCGAGCGGGCGCTCGCCGTCGAAGAAGGTGTACTCCTGCTCGATGCCGAAGATCGGCTCCTGAGCGGCGTACTTCGCGTAGACCTCGGCCAGCGCGGCGCGCGTGTTGGACTCGTGCGGCGTCATGTCCGTGTTGAGGACCTCGCACATCACCAGGATGTCGGCACCGCCGCGGATCGGGTCCGGGCAGACGAAGACCGGCTTGAGGACACGGTCCGAGGCGTGGCCCTTGGCCTGGTTCGTGCTGGATCCGTCGAAGCCCCAGATCGGCAGCTCCTCCAGGGTGGCGCCCGTGCCCGGCAGAATCTTCGTCTTCGAGCGAAGCTTCGCGGTCGGCTCGGTGCCGTCGATCCAGATGTACTCAGCCTTGAAGGTCACGGGGCCTCATCCTTTGGCGTGCTGCTGCGGGGTTTGCTGCGGCTCGCGACGCTGCGAGAGCTGCGTTGTGTGTCTGCGCGCAGCTTCGCAACACGGGATTTCCCGCCCGTTGCTCGTTTGTGAACCCCGTGTTACTCAGCCTTCCTGCTTTTCGCGGAGTCGCTGTGCGACCACGTGGGCGTTGAGCAGTGTGCCGAGGCCGGCGCTTTCGACACGCCGTACGAGTTCGGCAAACGTCGTTCCGAGCGCCTCCGCCGTGCGGCCCAGGTGCCAGTCGTCGTCCGCCAGTCGCCGGAGCAGATGGCCCCGTCTGATCTGGTTCTCGGAGAGCCGGAAGGTCTTCAGATACAGGGTCCGGCCCTTGCGGTCGGCGATCAGCTCGCCGATGTGCTGTTCCTGGCCCGCCCGCTGGAACGGCGGGAGGAAGCGGTACAGATCATAGGAATCCATCCGGTACACCCGCTCGAAGGCGTACGAGGTCCCCAGCAGGTCCCGTGCCATCAGACCGTCGTGCGCCTCGGCCCAGGACCGCTCCTGCGCCCGGGCCGCCGCCCGCAGATCCGCGAGGGTGCGGACGGAACCGGCCCCGTCCCGGATGCGCGCCGTGAACTCCGGCACCGGGGCGCCGTAGAACGCGTACTGGTGGACCAGCTCCCCGTACAGGTCCTCGACCAGCGTCGGGTGGAGGACGCGGTAGTCCTCCGGGTGGGGTACGACGAACGCGGCGGCCAGCGCGTCGGCGACGTACAGCATCAGACCGCACTGCCCCGGGTGGATCTCGAAGATCCGCAGCGCCTCCGCCAGCCCCGGCACGCTCCACCCGGCGTACGCCGCCTCGGCCCGCGGCGACAGCCCCTGCCGTACCGCCTGCCGGGACCACTCGTCCCAGACGACGGACGGCCCGCCGAAGTGGAGCGCCAGATAGCCCTCCAGGGCGAGGTGCAGAGGGAGGAAACGCAGCCGCTTCTCCGCCCGCCCGTTCCCGTGCCGGCGCTTGGCGAGCCGGTGGTGGCGGCGCACGGGAACGGCCCGCGGCTCGTCGTCCCCCAGCCGGGTCCCGTACGTCGCCGACTCGGCGCCGTCCCCGGACCAGTCCGCGACGAAGCCGTGCGGGATGTACGAGGTGTACGTCGTACGGTCCCCCAGGCCGACCGAGCCGCCGCTCCCGTACACCTCACGGTGGAGCCGCAGCCCCTCCACCGGCTCGGCCCTGACGAGCGGGACCAGCCGGACACCGCCCCAGACCTGCGCGGGGCGGACCTCCAGACCGGTGAGATCGAGCCGCGTCATCGAGGCGCCCCCGTCAGGAACAGCTCCACCCTCCGGTCCAGATAGGCCAGAAGCTCCGCCAGCCCCGTCCGCCCCTCGGCGAACTGTGCGATCTCCACCAGCGCCGCCAGGTCCTCCGCGTCCCGGATCCCGGCGGTCGGCACGCTCGGCGCCAGTCGGCGCACGTCGAAACCGCCCGCGTCGTATACGGGGTTCACATGGACGGCGCTCGTCCGGCGCTCCGGGTCGAGCCGGGTCCGCCAGACGCGCAGCACCTCGCCCGCGAGCCCCGGCGGCGCGTTGTCCCAGCCGTCCGAGACGATCACCAGCCGGTCGGGGGCCGGGCCCTCCAGGGCGTCGAGGATCCTCGCCCCCAGCGGAGTCGGCCCCCACGGCCGCACGAGCAGCGGATCGGTCGCCCCCGAGGTCCAGTGCGCGGAGTACGCCCCCGGTGCCGCCAGTGCTTCGAGGAGGACATGGCAGCCCAGGGCGACCGCCAGCGGTCGGCGCCGCTTCACGGCCGAGCCGGAGGCGGAGTAGCTGTCGTCGAGGACCGCCGCGACCCGTCCCCAGGTCCCGGCGTGCGGCCCGGCGACGCGGTCCGCGGCCGCCCGCAGCGCGGCCGTCAGCTCTGCGCGCCGCGCCACCCTCTCCCCGAAGGGGAGGGAGAGGACGTAGAGCGCGAGCCGGGTCAGCGGCATGACGGACAGATCGCCCGCCCGCTCCGTACGCAGCCGCTCCAGGCGAGTCATCCGGGGAGCGATCCGCTCCAGGAAGAGCGCCTGCGGCACGCCGTGCTTCGCGGCGAACCCTTCGGCGACGGTGAACGGCAGCTCGTACAGCGCGCCCTGCTCGTAGTGGGCGCGGCGGTGGGCGTCCAGGAAGGCGTGCTCGTAGCGGACCCGGCGGCCGGGCGCGAAGAGGAAGTCGCCCGGTTCGGCGGCCGCGCCGGGAAAGGGGAGATGGGCGTGGCGGGCGGCGGTCTTCAGTCCGGCGCGGTACTTGACGGCGTCGTGGCCGAGGTCGGCACGGCCCGCGAGCCAGTCGCGGACGATGGCGCGCGTGCGGCGGTTGTTGACCTTGGCGGTGCGCAGCGCGCGGAACAGCCGGTAGACCCGCTGCGGCGGCAGCAGCGCGAGCCGGGCGGCGATCAGCCGCCCCTCGGTCCGCTTCCGGTCCGGCCCGCCGGCCTCGTCGGCGGTGCGCAGCAGCTGCTCGACGATCGTGGCCGCGTTGTGGTCGTTGATGTCGAGCGCGAGCGCGGCGGCGTACACCGGGCGGTAGTTGACGCGGACGTACTCGTGGAGGAAGGCGAGGGACAACCGCTGCTCACCGGCCGAGGAGCGGAACTCCCGCTGTCCGGTGGCGGTGACGGCCGCGTTGACGAAGAGCAGGACGTCCTCGGCGGCGATGAGGTCGGAGAGCGTGTCCGTCGGCGTGGTCATGGTTTCCCTCGCAGTGGCATGGGCGCCGGCCGGGGAATGGGGGAGCGAACAGCGAAAACGTTGCTTCAACGGCAGGTCCCGGAAGTCGCACCGGAGTCCCGCGGCCGGCGGACGAAACGTAACACCGGGGGAGGGGAGGGGTGCCAGTGGATTTGCGGTCCCCGGTGCCGGTGGGGACCGGCAGACTGGGGGCATGACCAAGCACCCGGGTGTGAAGCCCCGCATCGGACTCCTCGGCACCGGCCCCTGGGCCGCCCGCGCCCACGCGCCCGCGCTCGCCGCGCACGACGGCGTCGAGTTCGTCGGGGTATGGGGACGGCGGCCCGAGGCGGCGGCCGAGATCGCCGCCGCGTCCGGGACGACCGCGTACGAGGACGTGGACGCGCTCTTCGCGGCCTGCGACGCCGTCGCGTTCGCCCTGCCCCCGGACGTGCAGGCACCGCTCGCCGTCCGGGCGGCGGCCGCCGGCTGCCATCTGCTCCTGGACAAGCCCGTGGCCACGACGCCTGCGGCGGCCCGCGAGGTGGCCGAGGCGGCGGAGAAGGCCGGGGTCGCGTCGGTGGTCTTCTGCACGCTGCGGTTCGCCGAGCCGACGGCGCGGTGGATCGACGAACAGGCGGCGGCCGGCGGCTGGTTCCTGGGCGAGGCGCACTGGCTGGGATCGCTGTACGGCCCGGGATCCCGGAGCGCGTACGCGGACTCGCCGTGGCGGCGCGAGAAGGGCGGCCTCTGGGACGTCGGCCCGCATGTGCTCTCCGTGTACCTGCCGGTGCTCGGCGACGTCACCGAGGTGACGGCGGTGCGGGGCCCGGCGGACACCCGACACCTGGTCCTGCGCCACACCTCGGGCGCGAGCAGCACGGCGACGCTGACGCTCTCCGCCCCGCCGGAGGCGGCGGAGGCCGCGCTCACCCTGTACGGAGAGCGCGGCCGGGCGGCGCTGCCGGCGTGGGACGGCGCGCTGGGCGCGTTCGCCGGGGCGGTGGACGCGCTCGTCGAATCGGCCCGGACGGGGGTACCGCACGGCTGCGACGCCCGATTCGGGGTGCGGCTCACCGAGATCCTGACCCTGGCGGAGGCGGCGGCGGGCCCCGAGGGACCCACCGCCTGAGGCATGACGCCGGGCGCCGGGGGCCCACCGCGTGGCGCCCGACGTCAGGCGCCGGGGTGCCCATCGCCCAGGGCCCGATGCGGCCCGAGGGACCCACCGCCCGCGGGGCCCGACGCCGGGCGCCGGCGCCTCCACCGCCTCACGCCGTGCCGTCGGTCGTCGTCAGCCGACGCGCTCGATCCGGGCCTTGCGGATCAGGAACTTTCCGGGCTCGCGGACCTGCTCGAAGGCCGCGTTGTTGAGGAGTACGCAGCTGCCGGAGACGGAGGTGACCTCGACCGTGGTCGACTGCGCGTTGTCGAGGTTGGTCACCTTGAGGCGGGTGCCGAGCGGGAACTGGTTGCTGGACGCGGCCGGGGCACCGCCCTCGCCGGAGAGCGTCACGGTGGAGCCGGCGCAGACGACGTCCCCGGAGCCGGTGTCCCCGGCCCCGCCTCCGGCGGGCGGCGCCGTCGTGGCGGGCGGCGCGGTCTGCGCGGGTGGGGCGGCCGGCGGGGCGGCCGACGCTGGCGGGGCCGCCTCGGCGCCGCCCCCGCACCCCGAGGCCGCCTGCTTGCGCCGGATCTCGGCGATCACCGCCTCCCGGTTGGCGATCCGCGCCTGCGACAGCGCGTCCGGGTTGGCACGCTGGTCCGCGATGAACCGCTCGTTGTTCGCGAGCGCCGTGGCCAGGCCGTCGCAGGCCACGGACGCCTGACTCGTACCGGCCACGACCACCGCCGTACCCCCGGCGAGCACGAGGGCACCTGCCAACAGCGCGATCTTCTTCTTCCGGCTGAGCGTTTTCCTGCGTGACACGTGAGGCTCCGTTCGTTTCCTGTCGGTTCCTGTGGCGTCAGATACGAGGAGCCCGCCGCTTCTGCTCAACGCAGTGCGGAATCAAGGGCGTTGCACAAGGCATCGAGTGCCCCGCCGTACAGCCGCTCGGGCGGCGTCGCATACCCCACGACCAGCCCTTCCCGCCGCTCCGGCCCCTCCCGCCCGTCCTCGCGTACGGGATCAGCCGTGTCCGGATGCTGGTACCCGCTCAGCCCCTCCACCGCGACCCCGTGCCGCTCCGCCGCCGCGAGCGCCGCGCGCTCCGTCCCCGGCGGAAGCTCCACCACCGCGTGCAGCCCGGCCGCGATCCCCGTCACCCGTACCTCCGGCACCCGCTCGGCGAGGACGGCCACCAGCCGGTCGCGGCGCTCGCGATGGCGACGGCGCATCCGCCGCACGTGCCGGTCGTACGCACCCGAGGCGAGGAAGTCGGCGAGGGTGAGCTGCTCCGTGGCGGAGGAGTACGGCTCGCGCTCGCCCTTCGCCGCCACCACACCGTCCACCAGTCCGCCCGGCAGCACCATCCAGCCGATCCGGAGCGTGGGGGAGAGGCTCTTGCTGACGGAGCCGATGAGGGCCACCCGGTCCGGGTCGAGGCCCTGGAGGGCGCCGACGGGCCGGCGGTCGTAGCGGAACTCCCCGTCGTAGTCGTCCTCCAGGACGAGCCCGCCGGTCGTCCGAGCCCAGTCCACGGCTGCCGCGCGGCGCTCGGGATGCAGCGGCCCGCCCGTCGGGAACTGATGCGCGGGCGTGAGCAGGACGGCACCCGTGCCGCGCGGGATCTCGCCGACGTGGGCCCCGTCCTCGTCGACGTCCACCGGCACGGTACGGACCCCGGCCTCGGCGAGCAGCCCCCGGTGGAAGGGGAGCCCGTACGCCTCCACCGCCCATCGGCGGCCGCCGACGACCCGGGAGAGGAGCCGCAGCGCGTGGGCCGCGCCCGAGCAGATGACGATCCGGTCCGGGCCCGTCCGCACCCCGCGCACCCGCGCCAGATACGCGGCGAGCTCCCTGCGCAGCTCCATCCGTCCCCGCGGATCGCCGATGCCGAAGGCGTCGTTCGGCGCGGCCGTCAGCGCCCGCCGCGCCGAGGCGAGCCAGGCGGTACGGGGGAAGGCCGCGGGGTCCGGCTTGCCCTGGACCAGGTCGTACGGGAGCGCTCGTACCGTCTCCTTCCGCGCTCCCTCCGGCTCCGGCGCCGCGGCGCGTTCGGCGACGCGCGTCCCTGATCCCTGCCGCGAGGACAGCCACCCCTCGGCGACCAGCTCCGCGTACGCGTCGGCGACGGTGTTGCGGGCGACCCCCAGATCGGCGGCGAGCGACCGGTAGGGCGGCAGGCGCGTCCCCGCGGCCAGCCGCCCGCTCCGTACCGCCTCGCGCAACGCCCGGATCAGCACGGCCCGCCGGCTGCCGGCCCCGGTCAGCTCCAGATGCAGATCGACCCCGAGAACCTCGGCGACCTCGCTCCCGTCACTCAAGAGCCCACTCCGGCGACGTCCAGGACGGCGGCCATGTCGCCCTCGGGGAGCGCCGGGTCGGCGGCGACTCCGCTCGGAGCCGATGAGTACACGGCGACCATGAATTCCCTACCCCTGTGTCGTTCCGGGCCCGTCGGTGGTGGACGTGATCTCCCGTACGCCGGTCTCCCGCACGCCGGTCAGAAACCGCCGCACGGTATCCGCCTCGTCCTCGTCGAAGGCGTCCAGCAGCGCGACCGTCCGGTCGACCACCCGCCCGAAGGACGCCCCTCGCACGGCGCCAGGCGGCAACCCTGACGACGTCAGCGCGACATCGCGTCCCGCACCGCCTCCTCCGTCCGCCCCACCACGGCCGTGCCGTCCTCCGCCGTGATGATCGGCCGCTGGATGAGCTTGGGGTGCGTGGCGAGCGCCTCCACCCACCGGTCCCGGTTCGCCTCGTCCCGGGGCCAGTCCTTCAGGCCCAGCTCCTTGGCATCGGCCTCCCCGGTCCGCGTGATGTCCCACGGTTCGAGACCGAGCCGCTCCAGGACGGCGCGGATCTCGTCCGGGTTCGGCACGTCCTCCAGGTAGCGGCGCACGGTGTACTCGGCGCCCTCCGCGTCGAGCAGACTGATCGCACTGCGGCACTTGGAACAGGCGGGATTGATCCAGATCTCCATGCGCCACACGGTACCCCCTCCGCCCCGCTCCACCACCCCCCAAACCCTGTCTGGCCAGGGGCGATTGTCAGTGGGGGCGCCTAAAATAGGGGGTGAAGGTGAGGGTCCCGGGGAGGGCCCGCACCCAGTTTTCGCCAGGAGGTCGCCCATGGCTCTCGCCGTGATCCGGACACCGTCCCTCGAACCCTGGAAGCCCCTCCAGAAGAGGCCGCTCCCCGCGGGCCGCCCCCGCGAGTGGTACATCGCTCACAACCGCCGACTGAAGGCCATGCGCCTCGCGATCGTCCTGCTCGACGCGGGTGTCCACGACCCCGCGAAGGCCGGCAACGCGAAGATACGCACCACGGCCGAACTGCTCGGCATCCACCCGCCGTCCGACACCACCTGCCGCATGGTCCGCGCCCTGATCCGCTACGGCCGCTGACCCACCCGCGCCACCCTGCCCGGACGGGGGGGGGGCGCCCCCCCCCGGCGCGGGGGGCACCGCCCCCCTGCCCCCCGGGGGGAAGGCCGCAAAAAACATTATCCCGGGGGGCATCGACTCCGAACTCGTCCTCGCCGAGGG
>NZ_JBHWBS010000106.1:22749-26385 GCF_042735655.1 Streptomyces sp. NPDC059567
CCGCGGCCCTCCCCCCCCGCCGGATTGGCCGGCCCCGGTCGCGCACCCGCCCGCGCCCCCCCCCGCCCCCCCGGGCGGGGGGGGCCCGCCCCCCCCCCCGGGGGGGCCGGGCCCGCTCGGGCAACTCGACCGGTGCGCAGCCCACTTGGCGGCACGGGCGGCCGACCGGCCGACAGCTCTCCACCGACCCCCGCCGATATGATCTCCGCGTAGACGTACGGCCGTTCGGGCCCGGGAGGGAGAGCCCCCGGGACGACGGCGGACGAGGGGGCATACCGGTGGACAACGCCGTGGAGTTGGCGGACATCATCGCGCAGCTGCGCCACGACCTGAGCCGCGCCATGGCGGAAGGCGAAGGCACCGACCTGCGCTTCCAGGCGGAGCAGATCGAGCTGGAGCTGACCGTCGGCGTGGAGCGGAGCCGGGAGCCCGGGGTGAAGGTGCGGTTCTGGGTGTTCGACGCCGGAGCCACCGCGCGGCAGGCGACCACCGACACCCAGCGGCTCACCCTCACCCTGAAGCCGGTACGCCCCGACGCCCCGGACCGCTCGGTGCTGATCTCCGGTGACGAACTGCTCGGTGAGGACTGATCGCGCCATGCCCGAAACCAGCAGGCGCACCGCCGGAGGACTCGACCCGCACCGCATCGCCGAGGTCATCGTCACCACGCCGACCGGCCGCCGCCGCGGCTCGGGCTACCGGGTCACCGACACGACGGTGCTCACCGCCGCGCATGTCGTGACCGGCACCACCGGTACACGGGTCCGCTTCGACGTGGACCGGCCCGGGCAGTGGGAGGCACCCGCGGACGTGGCCTGGTACGACGCCGGCAGCGACGTGGCCGTCCTGACGTTCGTACCGCCGTCGACCGCGCCGTCCGTCGAGCCCGCGCCCTTCGGGCGCATCACCTCGGACCACCACGCCGTCGTCGCCGTCCACGCCGCGGGCTTCCCGCTGTGGAAGCAGCGCCGCCGGCCGGACGGCGGACAGTTCCGGGAACTCCACCAGACCGACGGCACCGTCGCGGCACTGTCCAACCTGAGGACGGGCACGCTGGAGATCACCGTCGCACCGGCCGGAGCCGACCCCAACCCCCAGGTGTCGCCGTGGTCGGGGATGTCCGGTGCGGCGGTCTGGGCCGGAGACCTCATCGTCGGCGTGGTCGCCGAGCACCACCGCTGGGAGGGATCGGGACGGCTGACCGCCGCCCGGATCGACCACGCCCTGCTCCCGGCCGGCGCACCGCCCGCAGCCGAACCGGCCGCGCTGCTGGCCATCGACGACCCTCGGGCGCTGCCCGAAGCGGGTACGGAACCACCGGCCGCGCACGGACCGCACCGCGAGGACGAGCCGGCCGCGAGCAGCCCCCCGGCCCGGTCCAAGGTGATCGGGCTGCCCGTCGCCCACGGCATCGAGCTGTTCAAGAACCGCACCCGCGAACTCGACCTGATCGGCCGCCACCTCGGCGATCCCGCCGTCCGCATGGTGACGGTCACAGGACGCCGGGGCATGGGCAAGAGCGCCCTCGCCGCCAAGGTCATGGACCTCCTCGACCGGGGAGAGTGGCCCGGCCACACGGAGGCGCCGCTCCCGTCGGGACTCGTCAACCTCAGCACCCGTACGTCGGGCATCTCCCTGGAGCGCCTCTACTTCGACTGCGCCCAGCTGCTCGGCGGTGAGCACCGGACCCGACTGCACGAGGTCTGGGCCGCCCAGCTGCCCGTCCAGGACAAGCTCGACGAGCTGTTCGCCGCGATGGGCGACCGGCTCTTCGTCATCCTGATGGACAACTTCGAGGACCTCCTCCACGACGACGGCCGGATCAGGGACGAGGAGGTGGCGCTCTTCCTCGACTGCCTCTTCCGGGCCCGGTCCACCCCACGCGTCCTGGTGACGACTCAGATACCGGTACGTCTCGCCCCCGAGCTGCGCCGTTTCGTCGCCCAGGTCGACCTCGCCGAGGGGCTGCACCCCTCCGAGTCCGTCGCGCTGCTGCGGGAGCTGGACCGCGACGGCAGCCTCGGCATCGCGGACCTGTCCGACGAGGAGCTGCTCCGGGCCGCCGTGCGGATGCACGGCGTCCCGCGCGCCCTGGAGCTCCTCGTCGGAGCCATGGCCGACGACGACATGACGCTGCCCACCCTGCAGGACGTCCTGGCCGACTACGCCCAGCGCCGTGACGTGGTCGAGGGCCTCGTCCAGGACCGTCACCGCCAGCTCGACGCCGGGAGCCGTACGGTCGTCGGCGTCCTCGCGGCGCTGCGCACCCCCGTACCGCAGCCGGTGATCCAGACGATCGTCGGCGGTCTCGATCCCGAGCTCGACATCGCGCACATCCTGGCCCACCTCGTACGGATCCATCTGCTGTCGGTGGACCGCCGGCACCGCACCTTCGCCCTGCACCCGATGGACGCCGACCTGGCCTACGGCGAGCTGCCCGCGGACGGCCCGACCGGCCGCACGGCCGTCGAGCGGCGGATCGCCGACTGGTACGCGAACATCGCCCCGCCCCGTGCGACCTGGCAGACCGCGGACGACGTCCAGCCGCTGCGCCGGCAGTTCGATCACCTGGTGCGCGCCGGTGACGTCGACGCCGCCGCGATGGTCCTCGGCGAGATGGGGGAGTGGCTGGTCTGGCAGGGCTCGGTGCTCGGGGTGATCTCGATGCACCTGGCCATCGACGGCCGTCTCACCGACGACCGGGCCCGCCTGGCCCACCTCGGCTCCTTCGGGCACGCCCGGCTGACGGCGGGGCCGATGGAGCACGCGGTCGAGCTGTTCACCGGGGCTGCCGACCTGGCGGAGCGGCTCGGCGACCGCCGAGCCCTCCAGAACGCCGTCTTCGGTCTCGGCGACGCGTACCGGCAGCTCGCCCGTCTCGACGCGGCGGTCGGCCCGCTGGCCAGGGCAGGCGACCTGGCCCACGAGAACGGCGACATGGAAGGCGAGGTGCACGCGATCCTGTCCCTGAGCCTCGCGTACAGCTCCCTCGGGGACGGCGAGACGGCGCTGGCGAGTGCCGACCGGCTGGCCGAGGTCGCCCGGACGTCCGGGGACCGCCTCACCGAGGCCCGCGCGGCCAACGCCCGTACGATCGCGCTTCTGACGCTTGAGCGCTGGGAGGAGACGATCGTCTCCGGCGACCTGGCCGCACGCGCCTACCGCGCTGCGGACAGCCACGAGGCGATCACGTACGCCCTGAACGCCCAAGGTATCGCCCTGCTGGCGCTGGACCGGGTGACGGAGGCGTTGCCCGTGCTCCAGGAGGCGCTGGACGAGGCGTCACTGATGGAGAACCCCCGCGCGGAGGGCGTCTGCCTCTGCAACCTCGCCTGGGCCTACTGGTGCCACGGACAGTACGCGCAGGCGGCCGAGGCGGCCGAGCGGGCGGCGGTCTCGCTGGGGATCGCGGGCGCGGCGGAGGCGACGGCGGCCCAGGCGCTCGCCGAGGCCGCCCGTGCCCGCGCCGTACCCCGCCCGCGGGCCGCAGCCGACGCGCTGGTCCGTGCGGCCGACGCACTGGGCGGCAACGTCGAGGTGGTCGGTCTGTCCTGGCTCGTCGCCCAGGCGGAGCTGCTGCGGGCGGAGGACTGAACCCCGTCGGTACGGGACGGCGAAGGCCGCCACCCCCGCGCG
>NZ_JBHWBS010000107.1:0-4146 GCF_042735655.1 Streptomyces sp. NPDC059567
GCCCTCCTCGGGGAGGTCCGGCCCCGCCGACGTACGCCCGCCCGGCCCAAGGGTCAGGCGGACCGGCTGTTCCCCGCGGGACCGGCGAGGCCCAGGGCCTCCCGCGCGTCCGCGCCGATGTCCTCGGGCAGGGCCTCGAAGGCCACCTCGTACATCTCCCAATAGGCGTCCGCGTCCGCGGACCCGGCCAGCTTGTCCCACTGCTTCGCGGCCGCGTCGAGCTCCTTGCCCAGGTCGGCGACCGGCTTCACGGCCGTACCGGACCAGCGGTGGCTCTTGAGCCCCTCGCTCGCGTCCACGATCGACGTGTGGACCCGCTGCGCCCACGCCTTGTTGGCCGCGAAGTCCTCGTCGGCGTCCTCGTCCGGCTCCTCGAAGACGGCGTACTCCATGGGGTTGAGGTTCTGCAGGTAGTACAGCTGGTCGGGGTCCAGGGTGGTCTCGTCGGCGCGCAGGGAGCCCTTCAGCGGCTCGCCGTCGTCGACGGCGAGCGTGCAGGTCACGGCACGGTCGCCGGCGCGCCAGCTCTGCCGGCTCGGGATGTAGTAGTAGTCCCAGACGTGCTCGGGGATCGCCCAGTTGTCCATGGCGTACGCGCTGCTGATCTCGGAGCAGCGCTCCTCCGCGAGCTTGTCCAGCCGGTCCTCCCCCGGCCACGTGTCGAAGCCGGTGATCTTGTAGCCGCCGACGACCTCGCCGTCGTGCGGCTTCGCGCAGTCGACGATCTCGACGTCGGTCGTGTACGACTCCAGCTTGCCGTCGACCTCGAAGCACTCGCCCTTGCGCAGCGAGAACGCGGACTTCGAGCTCGCCGCCTCGTCCATGCCCTCCTTGAAGCTCTTCCACGTCTCGCCGAAGCCTCCGGTGACCAGGCCGAGGACCATCAGGAGACAGCTGAGGGAGGACAGGACGATTCCCGCTATCGCGAGACCCTTGCCGGTCTGGTTCTTCTTCCTGATCTGCGGGAGGGCGATCAGGCCGAAGATCAGGCCGAGGGGCGGGATGCAGCAGACGATGCCGGAGACCAGGGAGGCGATGGCCAGGCCGTTGGTGGTGGGCTGCGGCGCTCCGTACGGGCCGGGACCGGGGCCGGGGGCCGCGCCGGGGCCGTAGGGCGCGTACGGGCCGTAGGGGCCGGGGGCGGCGTACGGACCCGCCGCGGGCGGGACGGCTCCCATCGGGTTCGACGGCTCGGGTGCGGGCCACCCGCGCCGGGGCGGCTGAGAATCCTGGGGCGGCTGGGAGGGCTCCACGACTACGGTGCTCCTGTTGGGGCGGGTGCGGGACAGCTGGAACGGCTCGAACGGCCGGAAACAGCTGGCACAAACATGCGAACGGGCGCGCGCATCGTACGTGGTCCGAGGGCGGGGGCGGTATGCGATTGGCATCCACGGCGATACGGGCGGAAACGGTACGAGCGGTCAACCGGCTCACGTCACGGTGGGCGGGCACGCTCGGTACCGGCGGCGGTGTCCTGTCCGCGGCGGGTGTCTGGCCGCTGCTGGCCTTCCTGGCGGACGGCGCGGAGGGCCCGGCGCGCGAGGAGTTGGAGGACGCCCTCGGCATCCGCGCCGGCAAGGCGGCGGAGGCGGCACGAGGGCTGCTCGGTGCCCTGGGAGCGATGCGCGGGTCGGCCGCGGCGGTCGGGCTCTGGACGCGGCCCGAAGTGGAGCTGCGCGAGCGGTGGGTGAGCGGGCTGCCGCAGGCCACCCTCGGCCGCTTGACCGGTGACGAAGGCGCGGACCGCGCGGCTCTGGACACATGGGCGAAGGAGCGTACGGGCGGGCTGATCCCGACCATGCCGGTCACCCTGGACGAGGAGACCCGGCTCGTCCTCGCCGCCGCCCAGGCCGTACGGACACGATGGCTCCAGCCCTTCGACGACGGTGAACTGGCGCCCGAGTCCGGCCCCTGGGCGGGGCGGTGCCTGAACGGCCTGCGGCGCCACACCTCGCTCCTCGACCGGGTCGGAGTCGCCCGGACGGCCTCCGGTCCGCTGACGGTCCTCAAGGTGCTCGGTGACACCGGCGTCGATGTCCACCTCCTCCTCGGAGAGGAGGAGACGGGGCCGGGCGCGGTCCTGAGGGCCGGGATCGACGTCCTGTCGGGCGCGTCCAAGGCCGTGCCGGGCGACCTGCTCC
Source organism: Streptomyces sp. NPDC059567 (assembly GCF_042735655.1). Taxonomy (NCBI): domain Bacteria; kingdom Bacillati; phylum Actinomycetota; class Actinomycetes; order Kitasatosporales; family Streptomycetaceae; genus Streptomyces; species Streptomyces sp. NPDC059567. Next base: position 2,142 of record NZ_JBHWBS010000107.1, read on the forward strand.
CCCTCGGAGAGCAGGGACCCGGCCTGAACGTCCGCAACGCGCGCAGCTACGACCGCGCGCCGACGCTGCGCGTCACGACGTCCCCGTTCTCCCTCACCGCCGACCACGACCTGCTGAAGTCCGCCGAGTTGTTCGGCCTCACGTCGGCGACGGACCGCCGGCACGGTCACTTCCCGGGCATCAGCGAGTTCCCGCTCGCGATCGCCGACGCCCGCCAGTCGGCCGTGGCGCGTTTCGACGCGAAGGGTTTCGAGGCGGCTTCGGTCTCGGCGATGGGTGCATGCGCGGGCGGGGCCGCGGCTCCCCCGCCGTACCTGGTCCGGCGCATCGACGTCGACTTCGACCGTCCCTTCGGCTTCCTGACCGTGCACCGCACCTCGCGGCTGGTCCTGACGGCGGGCTGGGTCGCCGAGCCGGTGGACCACGTCTTCGAGGAGTTCGACGAGACCGAGGAGTCCGAGGCGTGAGCGCGACCCTCCAGGGACTGGCCGCCAACCCTGCCGCGCCCGTGGACGTACTCCTGCGGCTCCTCGACTCGGGGGACGGGGCCGTCCATTCGTCCTTGTGTCGGAGTCGACGGGAGATCCCCGACGAGGTCGTGGCGGCGATCCTCACCCACCCGAACCCCCGCACACGCGGAGGACTGGCGCGCAACCCGTACGTCTCCGGGGAGCTGCGCGGCCGGGTCGTGGACGACGAGTTCTGGCTCGTACGGTCGTGCCTGGCGCGCGGCCCCGGTGAGGACGCGTGGCCGCGACACCTGCCGGACCATGTGATCGACCGGATGTACACGACGTACGACGGCCAGGAGCTGGATGAGCTGATCGCCTCGCGCCAGGCACCGCGCCGTATCCGTCTCGACTACGCCACCCACCCGTCGGCGACACTCCGCCGGTACAGCACCAGCATGTGGCGGTGGCTCTCCGAGGAGCGCCGGGCGGCGCTGCTCGCCGACCCCGACCCGGACATCCGCGCGTCCGCCGCGAGGCAGCTGGAGGAGGACGACGCGGCGGAGATGGAGCGGCAGTTGCGCGCCATGCCCGGGACCCGTTCGCACGGCCACAGCCACATCCTCGTGAACTGCCGGCTCTCGCGGGCGGTCGTCGACGAGCTGCTGCTCGAACGCGCGGACGACGACCTGTGGTGCCTCGCGCACAACTACAGCACTCCCCCGGACGTCGTCGCCCATGTCGCCCGCGTCGGCGACCCCAAGACCCGGCTGGAGGTCGCCGGGCGTGAGGAACTCCCCCGCGACCTGGTGGACCTCCTCGCGCGCGATCCCGACCCGGAGGTCCGTACCGCCGTCTCGATGCGTCCCGAACTGACCGAGGACGAGCGCGCGGCCGTCGACTACGTCGTCCCCCCGCTCAGGGACCTCTGGCTGGGCGAGGACCCGTACCGTGCGCCGCTCTCCCACGCCCGGTCCGCCCACCCCCTGCTGCGTCGCCGCGTCGCCCACAACCCGGAGCTCCCCGCCGAGCTCGTCGCCCTCCTCGCGGCCGACGACGACCTGGGCGTACGGGTGCTCCTGGCGCAGTTCCATCCCGGAGCGCCGCCGGAGCTGCTGCTGCGGTGCTACCTGGAGTACACGGGGCGGTACCGCGACCGGCTGCTCGAACTGCCGCAGTTCCCGGCCGTCGGCCTGGGCCCCCGTTTCGCGGACGCCGAGGACCCCGCCGTACGCCTGCTGGCCGCATGCGACCCGGAGCTGGACCCTGCCGTCGCCGACGCGCTCACCCGCGCCGAGGAGCCGCGGATCCGTTCGGCGGCGGCCCGGAACCCGGCTCTCGCGCGAACACGGCTTCATCAACTCCTTGAAGACGAGGAGTTGTCGAAGGACGCGGCCGCCAACCCGGCGCTTCCCCTGGAGACGATGTACCGGCTTCTCGCAGAGGCATGACGAGGGGGGGGGGGGGGGGGGGGGGCCCCCCCCCCCCGCCCCCAGGTGGAAGAGGCGGGTGAACAACCCCTGAAAAATCGAGCCGCCCCGAGAGGGTGAGAAACC
>NZ_JBHWBS010000107.1:4156-26187 GCF_042735655.1 Streptomyces sp. NPDC059567
TGGGCGGCGGCCGCCCCCCCCCCCCCCTGCCGCGCCCGGTCGCGCGTGGTCGGGGTGTCGCCCGGGGGCGGCCGGGGGGGGGGGCCCCCCGGCGCCCCCCCCCCCCTCACTGCTCATGTTCTAGCGTGCGGAAGAACTCCCGTTCAGAACTGCAGCGCCCAGGAGTCGATCTTCCCGGTGTCGAGGCGCGCGTTGTCGCTGACCCGGAGCTTCCACGTGCCGTTGGCGACCTCGGAGGAGGCGTTCACCGTGTACGTGGTGTTGATGTTGTCGGAGCTGCCGCCGGTGCCGTACCCCTTCAGCGTGTACGCCGTGCCGTCGGGAGCGATCAGCTGGACCTGAAGGTCACCGATGTAGGTGTGAACGATGTTCACAGGCACCTGGAGGGCGGAGGGCGCGTTGCCCGCGACGCCGCTGACGGTGACCGGGGACTCGACGGTCGTGTTGTCGGCGATGGCGAAGTCCGCGGTGTTCTCGAACTTCTTGCCGGGCGGCGGGGTCGTGCCGCCGCCACCGACGAAGAGGAGACGGTTCGGCGAGCCGGTGCCGGGGCTGCCGACGACGTTCGGCGTGGCGGCGTTGGTCAGCGCCGTCGAGACCTGGGCCGGGGTGGCCGCCGGGTTGTCCGCGAGGTAGACCGCGGCCGCGCCGGCGACGTGCGGGGTGGCCATCGACGTACCGGAGATGGTGTTGGTGGCGGTGTCGTTCGTGTTCCAGGCCGAGGTGATGGAGGAGCCCGGGGCGAAGATGTCCAGCACGCTGCCGTAGTTGGAGAAGCTGGAGCGGGCGTCGGTGTTGGTCGTGGAGCCGACCGTGATCGCCTCGGTGACGCGCGCCGGCGAGTAGTTGGAGGCGTTGGAGTTGTCGTTGCCCGCGGCGACGGCGTAGGTGACGCCGGACGCGATCGAGTTGCGCACGGCCTGGTCGAGGGCGGTGTCGACCCCGCCGCCCAGGCTCATGTTGGCGACGGCCGGCTTGACGGCGTTCTGCGTGACCCAGTCGATGCCGGCGACGACCTGCGCGGTCGTGCCGGAGCCCTGGTTGTTGAGCACGCGGACGCCGACGATCTTGGCCTTCTTGGCGACACCGTAGGAGGATCCCGCGACGGTGCCCGCGACGTGCGTGCCGTGACCGTGGCCGTCCTGGGCGACGTTGTCGTTGTCGATGGCGTCGTAGCCGTTGAAGGCCCGGCCGCCGAAGTCGCTGTGGGAGATGCGGACGCCGGTGTCGATGATGTACGCCGTCACGCCCTGGCCCGCGCTGTCCGGGTAGGTGTAGCTCTGGTTCAGCGGAAGGGCCCGCTGGTCGACCCGGTCCAGGCCCCAGGAGGGCGGGTTGGGCTGCGTGCCGGTGACCTTGAAGACGCGGTTCTGCACGACGGACTTGACCGCGGGGTCGGCGGCGAGCTTCTTCGCCTGCGCCTCGCTCAGCTCGACGTTGTAGCCGTTCAGCGCCGACGTGTACGTCCTCTTGATCGTCGCGCCGTGCTTGGCCGCGACCGCCCGGCCCTTCGAGGTCTCCGCCTGGGCGGACTCGTCGAGGGTGACGATGTAGCTGCCCTCGATCGTCCCGGGGGCGCCGGCGTTGAGGATCACGCCTTCGGCGGCGGCCTCGGCCGCCGTGGCCGGGAGGGTGGAGGCGGTGCCGAGGGCCAGGGCGGCGACGGCTATGGCGCTGGCGGCGACGAGTCTGCGCCGCGAGTCACGCATCACTGACATGTGAGGGATCCTCCTCATTGGTGGTGCGCTGCTGTGGGGGTACGGCAGGGACATGTCAAAGTGACGCAGGGGATCCACGCCGTTTCGAACGTCCGGCTGCCGAGCGAAAGATTGACGGATCCATAGGAATCACACAAGGCCTGCGAGCACCCCGTCACACGCGCGACACACCGCTGCCATGCTGATGACCATGACCTCCTACATCTGTCCCCGATGCGGTGTCCAGGCCCCCGCCGATGCCCTCACCTGGTGTTGTCCGCAGTGCCGTGGCCCCTGGGACCTGGAGTTCGCCAGTGCGCCCGTGCCACTCAAGTCCCTTGCGTCACGCGTGAATTCATTGTGGCGTTACGAAGAGGCGCTGCCGCTGGCGACCGAGATCCCGCATGTGACCCTCGGCGAGGGGCGCACACCGCTGGCCCCGCTCACCGATGCGGTTTCGGCCAAACTCGACTTCCTCATGCCGACGTTGTCCTTCAAGGACCGGGGCGCGGTCATGCTCGCCGAGCTGGCCCGCCGCCTCGCGCAGGGCGGCGGCCTGCGCCGCGTCCTCGCCGACAGCAGCGGCAACGCGGGCACGGCGATCGCCGCGTACTGCGCGCGGGCGGGCCTCGACTGCGTGGTCTACGTACCGGACGGCACGTCCCCCAAGAAGCTGGAGCAGATCCGGGCGCACGGCGCGCGGCTGACCGTCGTCCCCGGCGACCGCGAGGCGACGGCGCGGGCGGCCCGGGAGGCCGCCGACGAGCCGGGCACGTTCTACGCCTCGCACGTCCACAACCCGCACTTCCTGCACGGCACCAAGACGTACGTGTACGAGCTCTGGGAGGAGCTCGGCGGCGTGCTCCCGGACACGGTCGTGGTCCCGGTCGGCAACGGCACCCTGCTCCTGGGCGCCGCGCTGGCCATCGAGGAGCTGTACGGCCACGGGCTCGTCGACACCCGCCCGGCCCTGGTCGCCGTACAGGCCGAGGCGGTGTCCCCGCTGGCCGCGGCGTTCCACGCGGGCGCCGATGAGCTGACGGAACCGGCGCCCGTGCGTCCCACCCTCGCCGAGGGCATCGCGATCCCGAACCCGCCCCGGGCCCGCCAGATCCTGCGCGCGGTCCGCGAGACGGGCGGGACGTTCCTGACGGTGACGGAGGATCAGATCCACGCGGCCCAGCTGGACCTGGCGCGCCGGGGCCTGTTCGTGGAGTCGACGGGCGTGGCCTGCTGGGCCGCCGTGCGCGCGACGGCCCCGCGCCCGGGCCTGACCGTCGTACCGCTGTGCGGCGCGGGCGCGAAGACGGGCCTCAGTCCGTCCAGTACGTATCGTGCTTGAGGAAGAACTCGGCCCGCTCGTCGTCGGTCATCCGCGCGACCGTCGACACCTTCTCGAAGTACTCCTCACGGGGCGCGCCCGGCGCGAAGAGCAGGAGCATGGAAGCGGGCGCGTCGGAGTCGTTGCGGAAGGCATGCAGCCCGCCGGTCGGGACGTACAGGAAGTCCCCCTTCTCGGCATCGACCCACTGGGCGCCGTCGTAGAGCCGAACCGTCCCGTCCAGGATGAAGAACGTCTCGGAGATCGTCTTGTGGAAGTGGGTGGAGGGGCCGCCGGCCTTGGGGGTCATGTCGACCCGGTAGAGGCCGAACTCACCGCCGGTGGAGGCGGTGGTGGCCAGATAGTGCGTCCGGGTCCCATTGGCGGCGGTGAGGTCGGCGGGCGTGCCGGCGGGGCGGAAGGCGGCGCTGACCTCGCCTTTCTCGCCGAGGTAGCGGGGTTCGGGGTACGACACGGGATGTCTCCGTTCGCTGTGCGTCTCAGGGGCGTCGTCGACTCTCGATCATGGTCCCCCGGTGGGAAAATAGAGGAACCGGACAACACCGGACTCTCGGACACCACTCGGATCCGAGCCACGGAGGTGGATCATGGGAGAGGCGCGCACGGTCATGGACCGTCTCACCGAGGCGATGACGACCTCGGACCCGGACGGCAAGGCGATCGCCGACCTCTACGCCGAGGACGCCGTCGCGATCACCCCGGACGTGGGCGAGGTACGGGGACGCGACGCGATCGTCGAGTACTTGCGCACGATGACCGACTCGGTCCCGGAGGCCACGTACACGTCCCTGAACAAGTACGAGATCGGCGACACCGCGATCGACGAGGGCATCTTCAGCGGCCGGAACACGGGCCCGATCCTGCTCCCGACCGGCGAGACGCTGCCGCCGACGGGCAAGGAGGTCAGCATCCGCGGCGTCGACATCGCGACGGTCAGGGACGGCCGGATCGAGAGCTACCGGCTGTACTACGACCAGCTGCAGTTCCTGGACCAGCTGGGCCTGCTGCCGGAGGCCTGAAGGCGTCCGAGGCGGTGAGCCCGCACGTGCGCATCCCGCCGTGGCGTCAGACCCGGTTCGAGAGGTAGTGGTGCAGCACGGGGCCCAGTTGCGCCAGCCAATGGTGGAGTTGGGCCTTGCGCTTGGCGTCGACCCGGCACTCGTACAGCATTCCGCTGGGATGGACGACGGCCACCATGAGGACGGCGCCGCCGTGCGGGGACGGCGCGTGGTGCACGGTGGCGACGGCGGCCCAAGGGAAGTCCATGATCTGGCCGTTGATCTCCAGGGACACCCCGGACGGGTCCACGATCACGGAGTTGCGCCGGTCGTGCGCCACGAACTCCGGCCCTTGACCCGGCGGCGGCGCCCCGTACGGCCCGGGCACGGGGGACCCGTAGGGAGCCTGGGGTGCTCCGTACGGGGGCGGCGCCGGTACTTGGGGTGCTCCGTACGAGGGCGGTGTCGGTACCTGGGGAGCTCCGTACGGGGGCGGTATCGGTGTCGGGGGGCCGAACCCGGGCGGTGTTGTCATGTCCCCAGTATGGCCGCCCGGTCGCATCCCCCTCCGATCAGCCCGTCCGCTCCAGTACGGGGTCCCCGCAGCTGTCGGGGTCTTCCCGGACCAGCAGCACGGGCTCCGACTCGCTCCCGCCGACGATCAGATACCGGGCCCTCGCCGGCCGCTCGTCCCACAGACCACCGGGCGCGAAGCACCCCACGGGCACCAGCACCAGGACCGCCACCACCAAGGCGACCTTCCGCGCCCGCGTCCTCACGAGCCGACGCGCCACGCTCGACGGTCTCATCGGATCAGGACCCCCGCAGGAACGACTCGGAAATGACAAGGTGCCCGACTCCGAGGAGCCGGGCACCTTCCGACCGGTGTCGAGCCGATCAGACGTTGAAGCGGAACTACCCCACAAGGCTCTGACCTGCGGCTATATAGGCGCATCCCAGCACCATCCCAGCACGGGATTCGCGACAAAATACGAGAGAGCCCAAGATCACCAATGGTAGACAACGGATCCGACCCGAGCAGCGAAATCGAGTAACTGGCCGGCTCCCATGCGCGGACGTTGGCAAGCGGCGCCTTCTGAGGGAACTGGCACGCGAATGCGGCATGAGCGCCTGGGGCCTGTCGCAGAAAGCTCACCGATGCCGTATCACCATCCACCCTCCGGGCGGCTACAACGGCCTCGGCCACCTCGAGCTCCCCCTGCAGCTCTCACCGGCGATGCAAGCTGTCACCGACGGCCGCGAAGCCCTGGACCGGCTGCGCACCATCGTCCAGGTCGCCGGCCACGACAGCATTCCCGCGGCCGCCGACAGCTTCTACGGCGGCAGGAGCACCACCCTCGCCCAGCGCATCCGCGCGATCGAGCACGGGGCCGGCTTCCGGATCATCGACCGGGACACCCGCCCCCTCGCGCCAACGCCCCGCGGGCGCGACTTCCTCCGAGAAGCACAGCAGATCCTGCGCATCGCAGACGACGCCGAACCAATCCGGCACGATCCACAGTGAGCACAGGGCCAGGTGCCGCAGATAGTGTCAGCTCGGCCCCGTGTTCGCTGGATCACCCGCATCGCCTACTCGACCGCCGCGCCCCTGATCAAGGCTGCGTGCGCGGCGGCAAGGATCTCCTCCGAGAGCGGGGATCCCTTGGTGGCCCGGGACAGGACCAGCGCACCGAACAGGGTGCAGAGGCGGACGATGCCGTCCTGGTCGTCACCGCCGAGGAAGCCGGCGAAGTCGGCCACCCCCTCGGTGTAGACACGACGGGCCTCACGACCCCCGCCTTCGCGTGCGATGTCCGTGGCGAGCGCGGCGACCGGGCAGCCGTCCGCCGGGTCGTCGCGGTGTTCGACGGAGAGGTAGGTGTCGATCAGAGCCTGCTGGGCGGCGTCGCGCTGCCCCTCGTGCCGCTCCAGCCCGGCGCTGTAGCGCTGGGTGATCTCGTCGAAGGCGTGGGCGGTGGCCTCGTCGACGAGCGCCTCCTTGGAGGCGAACTGCTTGTAGAAGCCGCCGTGAGTCAGGCCGGCCGCCTTCATCAGGTCGGCGACGCTCACCTGAGTGCCCTGCTCCCGGAACAGCCGAGAGGCGGTCTCCACCACCCGCCTGCGGTTCTCCTGCGCCTGCGCCTGCGATACGCGGCCCATGGCCACCTCCATTTGGATGTCGACTGGCATCTATCGTAGACCCGTGTTTAGATTGGTTGCATAATCTAAACCGTGCGGGTAGCTCGACGGCACCCGCCGAAGACCAGGAGCAGGCATGGAACTGAACAACGCGGTCGCGGTCGTCACGGGCGCCAACCGGGGCCTCGGACGGCACCTCGCCGCCCAGCTCGTGGAGCGCGGCGCGAAGGTGTACGCGGCCGCCCGCCGCCCCGAGACCGTCGATGTGCCGGGCTCCGTCCCGCTGCGCCTCGACGTGACGGACGAGGCATCGATACGGGAGGCCGCCCGCATCGCGTCGGACGCGACCCTGCTGATCAACAACGCGGGCATCTCCACCGGCGCGACGCTGATCGAAGGCGACACCGATGAGGTGCGCCGGGAGATGGAGACCAACTTCTACGGCCCGCTCGCCGCGACCCGCGCCTTCGCCCCCGTCATCGAGGGCAACGGCGGCGGCGCCGTACTCAACGTCCTGTCCGCCCTGTCCTGGTTCCACCCGGCCGCCCTCGGCTCCTACGCCGCATCCAAGGCCGCCGCCTGGGCACTGAGTGACGCGACTCGCGAAGAGCTGGCGCCCCGGGGCATCGCCGTCTCGGCGCTGCACGTCGGCTACATGGACACCGACATGGCCGCCGGTGTCCCCGCCGACCAGAAGGTCGCCGCCGCCGACGTCGCGGCCCAGGCCCTGTACGGCATCGAGACGGGCCTGCCCGAGATCCTCGCCGACGAGGCCAGCCGGTACGTCAAGCAGAGCCTGTCCGCGGCACCCCAGCCGAACGCAGGCTGACGCTCACCCCTCCACCCCGGCGCGACCGCCTTCCCACCCCTCATGCAAGGACATCTCATGCGTTACACGGCCTTCGGACACCGGACCGGACTGCGCGTGTCCGAGTACGCGCTCGGCACGGCGAACTTCGGCACCGGCTGGGGTGCCGGCGCCGAGCCGGACGAGGCACGCCGCATGTTCGACCGGTTCGCCGAGGCGGGCGGCACCTTCCTCGACAGCGCGGACGGCTACCAGTTCGGTGAGTCGGAGGAGCTGACCGGAAAGCTGATCTCCGCCGACCGCGAGCACTTCGTCCTGGCCACCAAGTTCGCCCTGGGCTCCGCTCCGCAGCCGGACATCTCCAGGACCGGCAACAGCCGTAAGAACATGGTCGCCTCGGTGGAGGCCAGTCTGAAGCGCCTGGGCACCGACTACATCGACCTGCTGTGGGTGCACTTCCCCGACGAGCTCACTCCGATGGAGGAGCTCCTGCGCGGTCTCGACGACCTGGTGAGCGCCGGCAAGATCCACCATGCCGCGCTGTCCAATTTCCCCGCCTGGCGTGTCTCGCGAGCGGTCACCCTAGCGGACCTGAAGAGCTGGACCCCGATCGTGGGCATCCAGCACGAGTACAGCCTCGTCGAGCGCACCGCCGACCGTGAACTCCTGCCCATGGCCGAGAGTCTCGGGCTCGGTGCCGCCCTGTGGTCCCCGCTCGGCGGCGGACTGCTCACCGGCAAATACCGCAGCTCCGCCGAGGGACGTCTGAGCGACCTGGGCATGGTCATCCACACCGAGAGCACCGACCAGAAGACCGCCGTCGTCGAAGCCGTCCTGGCCATCGCCCAGGAGGCCGGGGTGACGCCCGCCCAGGTAGCGGTCGCCTGGGTGCGCGAGCGCGCCGCCCGGTCCGTGGCCACGCTCGTCCCGATCATCGGCCCGCGCAACCTCGCCCAGCTCGACAGCTACTTCGGCGCCCTCGACGTCCAGCTGACCGACGAGCAGTACACCCGCCTGACCGAGGTCAGCGCGGTGCCGCTCGGCATGCCCCACGAGGGGATTGCCGCCTCCCTGGACCGCCTCCAGGGCGGCGGCGCCGACAGCGTCGACGGCCGGGTCGTGCCGGTGGCCTGAAGGGCCAACGCGGCTGAGGGAAGCGGCGCCCCGCACTGCAGCCAAGAAAACGCCACAAACTATCTCGTACTGGGATAAGCCCGGGACGAACGAAGACCCCGTCCTCCCACGGACGGGAATCGGAACGGAGATGACGATGAAGGCCTTCATGGTCGAGAAGTACGGTGACGCGACCGGGATGCGCGCCGCCGAGATGCCCGACCCCCAGGTGGGCGCCGACGACGTCCTGGTCAGGATCCACGCGGCGAGCGTCAATCCGCTGGACATGAAGATCCGCGACGGTGACCTCAAGGCGATCCTGCCCTACCGTCTCCCGCTCGTCCTGGGCAACGACCTCGCCGGGACCGTCGTCCGCGTCGGATCGTCCGTCACCCGCTTCGCGGTGGGCGACGAGGTCTACGCGCGGCCTGACAAGGACCGCATCGGCACCTTCGCCGAACTCCTCGCCGTCCACCAGGACGACCTGGCGGCCAAGCCCGCCACGCTCACCATGACCGAGGCCGCCTCCCTTCCCCTGGTCGCGCTGACCGCCTGGCAGGCCCTGGTCGAGCGGGCCCGCGTACAGCCGGGTCAGAAGGTCCTCATCCACGCGGGCGCCGGCGGCCTGGGATCCATCGCCGTCCAGCTGGCCAAGGCACTGGGCGCGCATGTGGCCACCACCGCGAGCACTGCCAAGGTCGGCCTCGTCAAGAACCTCGGCGCGGACGAAGTCATCGACTACCGCACGCAGGACTTCTCCGAAGTCCTCACCGGCTACGACGTCGTCCTGGACTCCCTCGGCGGCGAGAACCTCGCCAAGTCCCTGCGCGTCCTCAAGCCCGGCGGCCTGGCCATCTCCGTCGCGGGCCCGCCCGACCCGGCCACCGCCCGCGAACTCGGCTCGAACCCGGTCCTGCGTCTGGCCATCACCGCCCTCAGCGCCAAGACCCGGCGCCAGGCGAAGCGTCTCGGTGTGACGTACTCCTTCCTGTTCATGAAGGCCAGCGGTGACCAACTGCGCGAACTCACCGCCCTCATCGACGCCGGGAAGATCCGCCCGATCGTCGACACCGTCTTCCCGTTCGACGAGACCCTCCAGGCCATGGAGTACGTCGAAAAGGGCCGGGCGAAGGCCGGCAAGGTCGTCGTCTCCATGACGTAGGACGGGCGCGCCGGCATCGACCGGCTCCGCCAGATCCCCACCCGTGTCGAGCAAGGCGTCGTGCGCCCGGTCGCGGGCAAGGCGCCCGGCTTCGCCAGGAGCGCCGTCGTCATCAGCCCTCAGCTGCCCCTCCGCCACCCGCGGCGGGCGACCGGAAACACACCAGGAGAGACCATCATGAGCAGCGCCGGCACCCCGAACGAACCCGTCATCACCTCGTACGCCCACGCCCCGACCCGCACCGTCACCGCCGGCGGCGTCACCTACGCATTCCGCGAGCTGGGACCCAAGGGCGGCGTCCCCGTCGTGTTCTTCGTCCACCTCGCCGCCACCCTGGACAACTGGGACCCGCGCATCATCGACCCCATCGCGAAGGGCCGTCACGTCATCGCCTTCGACCAGCGCGGTGTCGGGGCCTCCACGGGCCAGGTGCCGGACAGCATCGAGGCGATGGCTGATGACGCCTACACCTTCATCACGGCGCTCGGCTTCGACAAGATCGACATCTTCTCCTTCTCCCTCGGTGGCATGATCGCCCAGGCCCTGGTGGTGAAGCACCCCGAGCTCGTCCGCAAACTCGTCCTCACCGGCACAGGCCCCAAGGGCGGCAAGGACATCGACAAGGTCGCCGCCATCACGTACTGGGACATGCTGCGCGCCACCCTGACCCGGTCGGACCCCAAGGAATTCCTGTTCTTCAACCGCAACACCACCGGCAAGTCCGCCGCGCGCGCGTTCGTCAACCGGCTCAAGGAGCGCACTGCCGACCGCGATGCGAAGGTCAAGATCAAGGCATTCCAGACGCAGCTGAAGGCGATCAGGAAATGGGGGCGCTCCGCCCCTGACGACCTGTCGCAGCTCGCCCAGCCCACCCTGATCGCCAACGGCGACAACGACCGCATGGTGCCCTCGGTCCTCTCCGAGGACCTGCACCGACGCATCAAGGACAGCGAGCTGATCATCTACCCCGACTCCGGTCACGGCGGCATCTTCCAGCACCACCAGCAGTTCGCCCCCCTCGCGGCCGAGTTCCTCACCCGTTGACCACCGGCGAACACCGCAACTGCACGTTCGGCGACCAGGAAGAGACACAACCCGGGCCGGTGGTCGGCGACCGACGGGGTGCAGAGCTCGATCCCCACGGACCGGAAGATCGACGGCGTCGCCGAGGTCACCTTCCAATCGGCGCTTGCTCGCCTCGCTCTATCGGGCACTGCCCTTTCGCACCGCGGACCAGGGGAAATCACACCACCACGAGCCGGACTCGATCGCCGCAGAGCTTGACCATGTCGTCGATATCGGAAGTCAGCATGACCACGGGGCGATGCTGTCGCAGTGCCGCCTCGGCGACCGCCGCATCGATGGCGTACTTGTGCCCGTGCAGGCCGGCATCCATCAGCAGCTTCGAGGCCGCCCTCGCCTCCTCGTCACCCACCGGAACCACACGCAGCCCCGAGAGCAGCCAGTTCAGTCGCGCCTTGTTCGTACGGGCATGCACGGCCTCGATGATGGTGAGCGCGCAGATCACGACCTCCATGCCGCGCGAGCGCGCCTCAGCGACCAGAGCCGCCACCTGCTCGTCGTCGGCGAGCAGCTTCGAGAGCCCCTCACTGTCGAGGACCAGCGTCCCCTCGTGACTCAGCCTGCGGCGGGCCACTCGGCCTCCTCGGCGAACACCTCGTCGAAGACCTGCCGCGCCCGCTGACGAGCCGGCTCGGAGACCGGCCCCTTACGGCTCTCGTAGTCCGCCAGGTACTCGTCCAGAACCTGCCCGCGCAGCTCACGCTCGACCGCATCGGCGATGAACGCGGAGAACTCCCGCTTCCCCACCCGCGCCCGGATCGCCTCCGCAGTCCCCTCCGGCAGCGACAGGCTCACCCGCGTCGCCGGCCCTTCCCCGATGCTGTACGTCGTCTCACCCATACCCTAAGTGTGTCAAACGAGTAGGAAAAGCGCCACGATCTGCGCGGATCCCCGGAGTCGCGAAGAAGGCGTGTGGACGGAGCCTCTCCCGCCACCCCTCGCATCGGGCAGCGCAACGCCCGAGACCCAGCACGGGCGTTCCATCCCATCCCAGCACCGTCCCAGCACGGTACGGATGACCAGGGGTGTTGACAGGTGACGAGGGGTCAGCTATCCCAGCACCATCCCAGCACGGGAAAGAACTAAGGGCCCGACTCCGAAGAGTCGGGCCCTCTCTGACCTGCATGTTTGCCAGATCAGCGACGTGGTGATAGGTCAGCGGCTAGACGTTGAAGCGGAATGTCTGCGGCCCGCTCCTGACCCGCAACGGAGCCCCGTAAAGCCCCCTGACCAGGCGTTTCTCCGTTGGCCTGCGTTGGGTCCCGACGGTCGCTTACGGGTGTCCTGCGGACTCTTCGCGGACCGCTCCCAGCCGCGCCTGCTCCTCCTCGACGATCTGGCGGGCCATCGACGTGTCCGACACATCGACCGCGTCCGGCGTCGACTCCGCGACCGCGCTGCGACGTGCGTACGCGTCGAACAGGCGGGTCTTGTTCTTCAGCATCTCCACCATCCGCTCGTCCACCCCGCGGGTGGTGAGCAGCCGGTGCACCCGGACCGAACGCACCTGCCCCATGCGGTGGGCCCGCGCCACCGCCTGGTGTTCGATGGTCGGCTTGATCTGAGGCTCACAGATGATCACGACGGACGCGGCCTGCATGTTGAGCCCCACCCCCGCCGCCTCGATCTGCGCCACCAGCACCGCGTGACCCGGCACGGCGGCGAACTCGTCCACCAGCTGCTGACGGCGCGCGGGTGCCACGCTTCCCGAGATCGGGCCGAACACCTGACCGCCACCATTGCTCCGCGCGCCATCCAGCGCGTCCTTCACCGTTCCAAGGACGTCCCTGAAGTTGGAGAACACCACCACCTTCAACCCATTCTCGGCGGCGTCCTCGACGATCTCGCGCAGCCGGTTCAGCTTGGCCGACTTCTCAGGGCGCGCGTACGCCGCTCTGCGCATCGCCATGAAGTTGCCGGCGCGCACGGCCTCGCGGTAGGCATCCTCGTCCGACGCGCTCAGCTCCTCCCACTCGTCCGTCTGCTGGAGCGCGGGCAGTTCAGTCAGAACATCCTGCTGGTTTCGGCGCAGATAGACCGGGGCGACGGCCTTCCGGAAGGCCTTAGAACCGGCCACTCCGTCACGGTCGCCGACAGCCCCTGCCAGGTGGGGCTGGAGAATCTGCACAAGGCTGCGAAACTCGGCGACTCGGTTCTCCATGGGCGTGCCGGTCATGAAGAGAACGCGTTCGCAGTGCCCGGACCATTCGGTCACGACCTGGGAGCGACGCGTCTTCGGATTCTTCACGTAGTGCGCCTCGTCCACGACCAGCATCCCCAGCTCGCCGCCTCCGGGGGCCGGGAAACCGCGCAAGGCGTCGAAGGTAGTCACCCCTACGCCGCCCCGCCCCTTCCAGTCGGCGAACGCTTCCTGCCTGTCGGGGCCATGAAGAGGCATCACTCGCAGCTTGCTGCGGGCCTCGATCTCGCGTGTCCAGTTGATCAGGACGCTGGCCGGGCAGACGACCATGAAGTGGCTCTGCCCCTCGGCGGCGAGATGAGCCAGAGCAGCGATGGCCTGGATGGTCTTGCCGAGCCCCATCTCGTCGCCAAGAATCACCTTGCGTTGCGCCAGAGCGAAGCGCGCCCCGAAGGCTTGATAGCCACGCAGCGACACCCGTCGGAGAGTGTCATCAAGCATCTGATCGCGGACCCGCTCGGCAACTTCGTCGGGCAGGAACCCCTCGGCGGCGGCGGTGTCGGGTCTGCGGCCGGAGATCTCCGCGAGCAGGCTGTAGTACTCGGCGGAACGCAGCTCGAAGTCGACCCAGGCCGCAACCTCGGTCGACGTACCGCGCAGCAGATCCACCGAGGCCTGTGCAAGCAGCTCCGGCACACCGCCCTGCGCTGCTTCCTCGGTCAGCCTGCGGACCTCTGCAACGGCCTCCAGCGCCCGAGCTCGCTTGACCTGCCCCACCAGCAGCATCCGCAGCCGCCCGGCGGCCGGCTTGGCCTCGGCCAGCAGCGGACCGAGCCGCTCCGAGAGAGCCGCAGCCGTATCGACGGCTCGCCGCGCATCGGGGCCCGCTTCCACCAGCACATGCAGGGCCATGACAAGTGAGGTGGTTCGCGGCTCCGGCCGATCCACGTCGATGTGGACGGCGATGGCCTCCCGAACGGCATCAGATATCTGACGTGCCGCCGCGATGACCTGATCGGCGGTCCGCTGCCCCACGCCAGGAATCTGTCGCAACCGGTAGGGACCGGCATCGAGTACCTGCCGGATCGACCGTAGCCCGCTCCTCTCGACTTCCCCGAGCCTCAGCCAGCCCTCGGTGACCTCCTTCAGCCGGGCCACTGGGATGGCGTCCAGCGCCTGTTCCGCTGCCGTATCGCAGATCGGCTTAAGCGCCGCCCGAACCGCCTCGACAGCCCGCCCGTGGTCACCGGCCACCACCTGCGCCGCCTCGTACAGCCGCCCTCCCGCGGCAACCGCCTCCCGCTCACTGCGCCCCATCCCGCCCCGGCCCCTTTCGCCATGTCCCCGCATACTGCCACCGCCGCCCCCGGCACCGACCGGAGCCTGCAGACATTGTGTACACATGGCACACTCGGTACCCTTGAGGCATGACTCAGCCGCTTCCCATAGAGTCCATCCGCGACGTACGCGCTCACTTGGCCGAAGTCGTCGAACGGGCCGACCGCGACGACGTGCCCACTGTCATCACCCGTCGCGGCAAGCAGGTCGCCGCCGTGGTCTCGATCGAGGTGCTGCGCAAGTACCAGGAGTGGGAAGAGCGCGAGATCAACCGCATCATCGACGAGCGCATGGCGAGCCCGGCCGCCGGCGTCCCGATCGAGGACGTGATGAGGGAGACGCTGGCACGCAGTGAGTGACTATCGCACGGTGTTCCGGCCCGAGGCCCAGGCCGAGCTGCGCAAGATCCCGCGTGACATGGCGCTTCGCATCCTGGCCAAACTGACAGAGCTGGAGAGCGACCCCTTCGGCTTCAACACCACCGCACTCGTATCCCAGCCTGAGCGCCGCCGTCTACGGGTCGGCGACTACCGTGTCGTCTACACGATCGACAACGGGGAGCTGGTGGTATGGGTCGTACACGTCGGACACCGCTCCACGGTCTACGACACGTAGCTGCTCCCGGTTCTGCGGACTCTTGCGGACAGCAGAAGGGCCTGACCTGCATCCTCGCAGGTCAGGCCGCCTCTGGTTACGCGATCACACGTTGAAGCGGAACTCCACCACGTCGCCGTCCTGCATCACGTACTCCTTGCCCTCCATGCGGGCCTTGCCGGCTGCGCGGGCCTCGGCCACCGAGCCCGTTTCCACGAGGTCGGCGAAGGAGATGACCTCGGCCTTGATGAAGCCCTTCTGGAAGTCGGTGTGGATCACACCGGCCGCCTCCGGGGCCGTCGCGCCCTTCTTGATCGTCCAGGCGCGGGATTCCTTCGGGCCGGCCGTCAGGTAGGTCTGGAGGCCCAGGGTGTCGAAGCCGACGCGGGCCAGGATCGCGAGGCCCGGCTCCTCCGCGCCGACGGACTGGAGGAGCTCCATGGCGTCCTCCTCGTCCAGCTCGGCGAGGTCCTGCTCCAGCTTGGCGTTGAGGAAGATCGCCTCCGCCGGGGCGACCAGCGCGCGCTGCTCGTCCTTGAAGGAGTCGTCGGTCAGCTCGTCCTCGTCGACGTTGAAGACGTACAGGAACGGCTTGGTGGTGAGGAGGTGCAGGTCGTGCAGGAGCTCGGCCTTGTCCGAGCCCTGGAGGATGCCCTGTGAGAAGAGCGTGTCGCCCCGCTCCAGGATCTCCTTCGCCGCCTCGACCGCCGCGACCTTCGGGGCCACGTCCTTCTTGATGCGGGCTTCCTTCGCCAGCCGCGGCAGGACCTTCTCGATCGTCTGCAGGTCGGCGAGGATCAGCTCGGTGTTGATCGTCTCGATGTCGTCCTTCGGCGAGACCTTGCCGTCGACGTGCACGACGTTCTCGTCCTTGAAGGCGCGGATGACCTGGCAGATCGCGTCCGACTCGCGGATGTTCGCCAGGAACTTGTTGCCCAGGCCCTCACCCTCGCTCGCGCCGCGGACGATGCCCGCGATGTCCACGAAGTCGACCGTCGCCGGGAGGACCCGCTGCGAGCTGAAGATCTCCGCCAGCTTCGTCAGGCGGGGGTCGGGGACACCGACGACGCCGACGTTCGGCTCGATCGTGGCGAACGGGTAGTTGGCCGCCAGGACGTCGTTCTTGGTCAGGGCGTTGAACAGGGTCGACTTGCCGACATTCGGCAGACCGACGATTCCGATCGTGAGCGACACGGTGGCGACTTCCTGGAGTACGGATGGGGGTGCGGTGGTGGGCCGATCCCCCAGTTTACGGGGGGTCCGAACCGGCCTGCGACGCCGACCTTCGGCCGATCTCGACGGCAACGTCACCCAAAGGGCGTGTCCTGGACCGTCCCTGCACCCCTTCCCGACCTACGTTGGTGTAGTGGAGCAGCAACGGACAAGTCAGCCTCAAGGCCGCCGACGGCCCCAAACGCCTCTCACGCCGCCCGGCGCGCTCGTGGAGGGCGCCGCCGTCTACCGCGTCGCCGCCCGTCCGGGCCGCCCCGGCAGCGGCCGGGTCGAGCGGGCCGAGCCCGTGCGCCGGCCCGTGCCGCCCGTCGCCCTCGCGATGCGACGGCTGCCCAACCCGAGGCTGACCGGCCTCGGCGCCGGGCTCTTCGCCTCCGCCACCATGCTGGTGCTCGGCCTCCTCGACCAGCTGCTCCTCGACGGCTCCCCGCTCGCCTACGGCCTGCTGTTCCTGCCGGTCAGCGCCCTGACCGCGCTCTGGGTCCGCACCGCCGACCTCGTCACCGCCCCCATCAGCGTGCCGATCGCCTTCGCGGTCGGTGTCGTGCCGATCGCGGGCGGCACCGGGGGCTTCGGCGGACAGGCCATGGCCGTCGTCACCGCCCTCGCCGTGCAGGCCGGGTGGCTGTACGGCGGCACCCTCGTCGCCGGTCTCATCACCTGCGTCCGGAAGGTACGGCACATGGCCCGCCGCCAGCGCCTCGCCGCCCGCACACCCCAGCGGATCCGCCGCCCGTAGGCCGGACAGTCCGCGCAGGCCCGCCACGCTCCGCGGCTCGCAGGCCGGAGAGTCCCGTAGGACCGGTCATGCTCCGCGGCCCCGGCGGGCGGAGAACCGCGCAGGCCCCGCCACGCTCCGCGGCTCGCAGGCCGGAGAGTCCCGTAGGACCGGTCATGCTCCGCCGCCCCGGCGGGCGGAGAACCGCGTAGGCCCGCCACGCTCCGCGGCTCATAGGCCGGACAGCCCCCGCAGGCCCGGCCTGCGGTCGAACATCCCCCGCCGGTCGCAGACCGGGGCGATCCGCCCCTCGCGTGCGAGCCCTATCCCGCCCGCGCCGCCATCGCCGCGCCCACGATCCCCGCGTTGTTCTCCAGCTCCGCCGGCACGATCTCCGCCCTGATCCCCTCGATCAGCGGCAGGAACTTGTCCGCCTTCCGGCTCACTCCCCCGCCGATGATGAACAGCTCCGGCGAGAACAGCATCTCCACATGGGCCAGGTACTTCTTCACCCGCCGCGTCGCCCAGTGCTCCCAGCTGAGCTCCTCGTCCTCCTTGGCCTTCGTCGACGCCCGCTTCTCCGCGTCGTGGCCCTTCAGCTCCAGGTGGCCCAGCTCCGTGTTCGGCACGAGCCGGCCGTCCACGAAGAGCGCCGAGCCGATGCCCGTACCGAGCGTCAGCAGGATCACCGTGCCCTTGCGGCCCCGGCCCGCGCCGAAGGTCATCTCGGCCACACCGGCCGCGTCCGCGTCGTTGAGGACCGTCACCGGGAGTCCGCCCAGGCGTTCGCCGATCAGCCGGCCCGCGTCGACGTCGATCCAGGACTTGTCGACGTTCGCGGCCGTACGGATCGTGGAGCCCGTCACGACACCCGGGAAGGTCACCCCGACCGGGCCCGACCAGCCGAAGTTCTCCACGACCTCGACGACGCATCCCGCCACACCTTCGGGTGTGGCGGGATGCGGGGTCAGTACCTTGTGGCGGGGCTCGGCCAGCTCTCCGCGCTCCAGATCCACCGGAGCGCCCTTGATGCCCGAGCCGCCGATGTCCACTCCGAAGACGTTCATGGACCCCACGGTAAGGGCTGTGGCCGGGAGTTACTCCTTGAACGCCACCCCTCGGAGGGGTGTGTCCTACTCCTGTACGAGCTTCGCCGCCTCGGCGCGCAGGTCCTTGTTCCGGAGCTCCTTCGGGAGCGAGAACGTCAGCGACTCGTCGGCCGTCTTGACGATCTCCACGTCCGCGTAGCCGCGCTCGGTGAGCCAGGCCAGGACCTCCTGGACCAGGACGTCCGGGACCGAGGCGCCCGACGACAGGCCGACCGAGGTGACGCCCTCCAGCCACGCCTCGTCGATCTCGCTGGCGAAGTCGACCAGGTACGCGGCCGGCACGCCGGCCTGCTTGGCGACCTCGACCATGCGGATCGAGTTCGAGGAGTTCTTCGAGCCGACCACGATCACCAGCTCGGCCTGGCCGGCGAGCTCCTTGATGGCCAGCTGACGGTTCTGCGTGGCGTAGCAGATGTCGTCGGACGGCGGGGAGATCAGCTGCGGGAACTTCTCCTTCAGCGCGTCCACCGTCTCCATCGTCTCGTCGACCGAGAGCGTGGTCTGGGAGAGCCAGACGACCCTCGACGGGTCGCGGACCTCGACCTTGGCCACGTCGCCGGGGCCGTCGACGAGCTGGATGTGGTCGGGGGCCTCGCCGGAGGTGCCGATGACCTCCTCGTGGCCCTCGTGGCCGATCAGGAGGATGTCGAAGTCCTCATTGGCGAACCGGACCGCCTCCTTGTGCACCTTCGTGACCAGCGGGCAGGTCGCGTCGATGGTCTTCAGGCGGCCCTCGCGGGCCTCCTCGTGCACGGTCGGGGCGACGCCGTGCGCGGAGAACATCACGATGTTGCCCGGCGGCACCTCGGTCGCCTGGTCGACGAAGACGGCGCCCTTCCGCTCCAGGGTCTGGACGACGTACTTGTTGTGCACGATCTCGTGGCGTACGTAGATCGGCGCGCCGTACTGCTCCAGGGCCTTCTCCACGGCGATCACGGCACGGTCCACGCCCGCGCAGTAGCCGCGGGGAGCGGCGAGCAGGACACGCTTCGGGCGGTTCGTCGTGGTCGCGGTCTCGGGCGTCGACGCGGGCGTAGCAGTCATGCGTCCCATCGTAAGGCCGCGTGATGGCACGGCCGGCTACGGCCGCGTCGGTGCGGCAACTGATCGAGACCGTGGCCGAGACTGGAGCGCATGGCCGAGGAAGCACAGGTGGCAGCGCACACCGGACTGCGGCGGACTCTCGGGTTCCGCGACCTTGTCGTCTACGGGCTGCTCTTCATCGCGCCCATGGCCCCCGTCGGCGTCTACGGCACCCTCGACGCCAAGTCGCACGGCGCTGTGGCGCTCGTCTACATCGTCGCCACCGTCGCGATGGCCTTCACCGCTTTCAGCTACGCCCAGATGGTGCGGGTCGCCCCCCTGGCCGGCTCGGTCTTCACGTACGCCCGCAAGGGCCTGGGCGAGGGGCCGGGGTTCATCGCCGGGTGGATGGCGATGCTCGACTACATGCTGATCCCGGCCGTGGCGTACCTCTTCGCCGGCATCGCGATGGAGGCGCTGGTCCCGGAGGTGGACCGGTGGGTGTGGACCGCGATCGCGGTGGTCGTCACGACGCTGCTCAATCTGTGGGGGGTGCGGGCGGCCGCGCGGGTCGGCTTCGCGGTGCTCGCCATGGAGATCGTGGTGCTGCTGATCTTCGTGGTGTCGTCGGTGGTCGTCCTCGTCCAGGACGGGGCGCGGCGCGACTGGTGGTCGCCGCTGGGCGGGGACGGGACGTTCTCGACGGCGGCCGTGTTGGGCGCGGTGTCGGTGGCCGTGCTCTCGTACCTCGGCTTCGACGCGATCGCCTCGTTCGCGGAGGAGGTCACCGGGGGGTCGGAGAAGGTGGCGCGGGCGGTGCTGTTCTGCCTGGCGCTGGCGGGCGTGCTGTTCGTGGCCCAGACGTACCTGGTGGCGCTCCTCGAACCGCTCTCCTCGGCGGAGCTGGCGGAGGATCCGGCGAAGCAGGGCTCGGCGTTCTACGACGCGGTGGACGTGTCCGTGGGGACGTGGCTGCACGACCTGGTGGCGGTGTCGAAGGCGATCGGCGCGGCATTCGCGGCGCTCGCCGGGCAGGCGGCGGCGGGCCGGCTGCTCTTCGCGATGGCCCGGGACCGGCGGCTGCCGCATCTCCTGGCCCGTACGGACTCGGGCGTACCGCGGGTGGCGCTGCTGCTCGCGGCGACGGTGACGATGGTGGCGGCGGTGTGGGCGGCCCAGCGGGACGACGGCCTCGACCACCTGGTGTCGGTGGTCGACGTCGGGGCACTGACGGCCTTCGTACTGCTGCACGCGAGCGTGGTGGGGTGGTTCGCGGTGCGCCGGATGGAGGGACCGCCGCACTGGCTGTGGCACGTGGCCATGCCGGTGGTGGGGGCGGTGATCCTGATCGCGGTGATCGTGGAGGCGTCGGTGGCGGCGCAGGTGGTGGGCGTGATCTGGCTGGGAGTGGGGCTGGTGGTGCTCGCGGTGCAGGGGACTGCGCGCGAGAGGTGAGGGGGTCGGGTTACGGGGGTGGGTGGGCGGGCCGCAGGCGGAACGGAGGCGGCTACGCCCGGGGGTACGGGGGTGGGCGCGGGCGACCCGAAGGCCGCGCAGAGGCGGGTACGCGCGGGGCACGGGCAGAGGCGCGCGCCGCGGGCCGCACAGAGGCGGATACGCCCGGGGCTTGCCTGGGCGTGAGCCTGCGGTGGCTCCGGCGCCGCGGTCCGGGACGCGGGCGCGGGGTCGGTCGCGGGCTCCCCCGGCGGCCGGTCTCCGCGCGGCCGCGGGCTCCCGCGGCGCTCCGGCGTCGACGTGCTCTCTCCGATGTCCGACCGCGCCACTACGCTCGGCGCATGGGTCTCAATACGTCCGCCGAAGCGCCGCTGCCCGTCGGAGAGGTCTCCCGGCTGATCGGGGGGTGGATCGACCGGCTCGGTGCCGTGTGGGTCGAGGGGCAGATCACGCAGTTGTCCCGGCGACCCGGGGCCGGGGTCGTCTTTCTGACGCTGCGGGATCCCTCGTACGACATCTCCATCGGCGTGACCTGCTACCGCCAGGTGTTCGACGCCGTCGCCGACGTCGTCTCCGAGGGCGCCCGGGTCGTCGTGCATGCGAAGCCCGAGTGGTACGCACCGCGCGGGCAGCTGTCCCTGCGGGCGGTGGAGATCAAGCCCGTCGGCATCGGGGAGCTGCTGGCCCGCCTGGAGCAGCTGAAGCGGAGCCTGGGCGCCGAGGGTCTCTTCGCGCTCGACCGCAAGAAGCCCCTGCCGTTCCTCCCCCAGCTCGTCGGCCTCGTCGTCGGCCGCGCCTCCGCCGCCGAGCGGGACGTCCTGGAGAACGCGCGGCGCCGCTGGCCCGCCGTCCGCTTCGAGGTCCGCAACGTCGCCGTGCAGGGCGTGAAGGCCGTGCCCCAGGTCGTCCAGGCCGTGAAGGAGCTCGACGCCCACGACGGGGTGGACGTGATCATCGTGGCCCGGGGCGGCGGCAGCGTGGAGGACCTGCTGCCGTTCTCGGACGAGCAGCTGATCCGCGCGGTCGCCGACTGCCGTACGCCGGTGGTCTCCGCGATCGGCCACGAGCCGGACTCCCCGCTGCTCGACCTCGTCGCCGACCTGCGCGCCTCCACGCCGACCGACGCCGCCAAGAAGGTCGTACCGGACGTCGGCGAGGAGCTGGACCGCGTGCAGGGCCTGCGGGACCGGGCGCTGCGGACCGTACGGGGGCTGCTCGACCGGGAGGAGCGCGGACTCGCGCACGCGCTGGCGCGGCCGGTCATGGAGCATCCGCAGCGGATGGTGGAGCTGCGCGAGGACGAGCTCGACGCGCTGCTGGCCCGAAGCCGGCGGACGCTCGGGCATCTGCTCGACCGGGCCGATTCGGAGCTCTCGCACACCCGGGCGCGGGTCCGGGCCCTGTCGCCCGCCGCGACGATGGAGCGTGGGTACGCCGTGCTCCAGCGGGCGGACGGTTCGGTCGTGCGGTCCCCGGAGGAGGTCGCGATGGACGAGGAGCTGCGGGCCAGGGTCGCGGCGGGTGAGTTCGCGGTGCGGCGCGTTGTCGGACCGGACGCATAGGGTGGATTGCATGGCAGCCACCACGGAAGAGGCGCTCGGATACGAGCAGGCACGCGACGAGCTGATCGAGGTCGTTCGACGTCTGGAGACGGGCGGTACGACCCTGGAGGAGTCGCTCGCGCTCTGGGAGCGTGGCGAGGAATTGGCCAAGGTCTGCCGGCGTTGGCTGGAAGGCGCGCGAGCACGGCTCGACGCCGCGATGTCCTCTTCCGAGGACGGCGAGACCGAGGACGCCGCCGAGTAGCGACCCCGAAGGCCGCCGCTTCGGAAGCCCCGAGGCTCGGAGATCCGGCGGCTTCGGAAACCCATGACGATGTGAAGCGGATCACTATCCGCATAGATTAGTTGAAAGTTAACCAATCACCGTCGTACGGTGAGGGCATCGCTAGACCCCGCAGCAGTTCGGAAGGTACGCAGCATGTCCCTCGCTCTTGACCCCGCCGCCCAGGACCTCCTTTTCCGTGAGGCCCGCACCGCCAACACCTTCACCGACGAGCCGGTGACCGACGAGCAGGTC